>JBAXLX010000009.1:0-27193 GCA_037134595.1 Pseudomonadota bacterium | reverse complement strand
GCCGCGGACGCGCGGGCGGCGCGGGAGACGACATTTATTTTATTGACAATAAAGAAGATTCTATATCCGAACTCTACCGCCATGGCCGCGATTTGGTCAAGACGTCGGTCAGCTACGCCCTGGGGGCCTATGTCGAGGCGCTGGAATTGACCGGGTCTTTGTCCATAGACGGCACCGGTAATGCGCAGGCCAACACGATAACCGGCAATGAAGGCGCTAACGTTTTGCAGGGCGCAGCGGGCGCCGATAGGCTGGACGGCAGGGGCGGCGCAGACCAATTGGCCGGCGGCGAAGGCAGGGACGTTCTAACGGGTGGCGATGGGGCAGATCGCTTTGTGTTCGAGCAAGACGGCGGCATCGACCATATCACTGACTTCACCTCTGGCAGCGATCATATCCAAATTGCGGGCAGTTTGGTAGACAAGCTGGGCACACAAACTTCCCTGCTTTCCGGTGCGTTCTATGCGGCCGACGGGGCGGTGGCTGGGCATGACGCGGATGATCGCTTGATTTATAACACCAGCACTGGCGCTTTGTATTATGATATCGACGGCAGCGGGGCGACGGCTGCGGTGCAAATCGCGGTGCTGGATAAGGTGGCAGGCCTTGTGCCGCTGCTGGCTCTTGCAGATTTCATCTTTGCCTAAGGCGCTGATATGGCACAGGCGGGCGTTACGTTTTGGCCGTGATCCGTGCCAGATAGGTGCTCAGCGCCTCTATCTCCTGGCGGGCGTCTTGCAGGCTTTCCAAGGCAGCGCTCAACTCGGCCTCGGTTTGGGCGATTTGATCCATCAATTCGGCTTCGCGCTGTTCAAGGTACAAAATCGCCTGATCGCGGATTTCCTCGGCTTCGTGCACGGCTTGGGCCAACAGGTCCATCTCGGCGATATCGCCGCCGGCCACGCGGGTAAAGCGGTGCAGCAGCCAATAGGTGAACCAGCCCAAGGCAAAGGCCAAAAGCAAAACAATGGCGGTGGCGATGATCAGTTGCGAACGGTTCATGGCGTCTGTCTGGTCTTTGCGGTGGTGGCCGTCAAGGGCTACAGGTCAAGGGCTACAGGTCGTCTGGCGCTAGCCCTTTGGGCGACTGGGGGGTTTGATCGTGGGCACTTGGGGGGCCAAAGGCATTCCGTCCGAAGACGTTTCGACCACCGGCTCGGACTTTGGGCTGCTCAAAGCCCCTCTGGCGGTGTTCATCAGGGTGAACTCGATCCGCCGATTGGTCTCGCGCCCCGCTTCAGTTGCGTTATCGGCGATGGGCACGCTTTCGCCGTAACCCACCGCCCGCATTCCCGATACATCCACCTGCTGGTTCAGCAGCGCCATCAAGACCGCCTCGGCCCGCGCTTGGGACAGGGCAAGATTGCCCTGCACCGAGCCTTGCGCATCGGTGTGGCCGCCGATCTCGATCTTGACAGTGGCGCAGTTCTTCAACGCCTGCGCCAAGGCCCCCATCGACGCAGAAGACCCGGCATCGAGTTCGGCAGAGCCGGGGTCAAAGCTGATCTTGTGGTGCGATTGGGCGGCTTGCAGGCGGTCCAGACATTCTTGCGGCGTGGGCAGGCCCTCCATCGGGTCCAGCGCCTTGTCATAGCGCACGGCGACCTTGAAAGAGCTGCCCTGCCCCAGCCTGTCGGACAATATCTGCGAGACCTTGTCAGACGCCATCTTTCGCCCCGAAATACCCGTGATCTCGACCGTATCAGCCAAAACCACCACTTTGCCCTGCTCCAAAACCGACAGGGCCTGCAACCCCGCCATGACCCGCTCGGTCCAGCCATCGGGCAGGGTTGGGTCGACCAAGGTTGCCACATAGACCTTATCCGCGCCAAAGCGCGCCTTGGCAAAACTGGTGACCACGCTTTGCATCAAACTATCGCCCAACCCACCGCGCAGGTCCGCGCGGTGGGTTTTTGGGTCCAGCGTAGCGGTAAATTCTGCCTTGGTCGGCGCGGCCGAGGCTTGGGGCTTTTGCGGCATCTTGGCATCCAGTGAAAAGACATCCGGCAGGGTAGCGCGCAGCGCCCCCACAGCGCTGTCAAACCTGTCTTGGCTCACCGTATCTGCCGCCAAAAGCGTGATATCGGCGTCCGAGAAGGTGACCGTCCCCGCCCCCATCTCGGCCAGTGCCGCAATCGCGGCAGAGGTGGCCTGCGCCCAAGACGGGCTGGGCACGCCCATGCCCACGGTGCAGGTCAAATCCCCCTTGGCCCCCGCCGCCGTGGCCGCCGCCAGAATAAGGTCGCGCGCGGCGTCCGTATCGGCAGAGCAGGCGTCAAACCTTGCCCCCCCCGCGTCGATCACAAAGCGCAGCGTGAAGGGGGTCAGCACCGGACGGGGGGCCGAGATGGTCGTGGTCACCGTCAAGCCTTGCGGCGCTGCTTGCGCCAAGGCCGCAGCAAACTGACGCTTTTCGCCGTCCGAGGCGGCAATGGCCGTGATCGTCACCCCCTCGGCCGAGATGGAAATCTTGGCGCGGGGCAGAAGCTTCAGGGCCGTGACGCCAAAGGTCAGGGCGTCTTCCCATTGGGCCGGTGCGCCATAGGCTGCGGTTTCCAGCATATCGGTGGGGGGATGGGGGGCTAAGATAGCTGCTGCGGCCTCGGCCAATTTGGCCCGATCAGCGCCTTCGGGCAAAAGGCCGATCAGTTGCACCCCGTCGTCATTACGCATCATTTCCACCGAAAAGCGCGGCGGGGCCACGACTTTGGCGGGCTGTACTGTAAAATCATCATGCAAACGGCCGGAATCTACCAAGGTGCCCGCCAAATTGACGGCGGCAAAGCGCTGCGCCTCGGTGGGGGCGGTGCCTGTCAGCGATACGATCAGGCCATCGGTGCTGACATGGGCCCAAGAATAGCCCCCCGTCAGCATTCTTGTGCGGATCACCTGGGCGGTGCGGCTTTCGACCAGCGTGGCCAAAGCCCAGCCGACCAACAGCGCCAAGATGCCAGCTGCAAGATAGGCGACCCCTGCCAGCGCCCAAGCCCAAGCCTGCGCCCGCCGCACAGAGGTTTCAAAAGCGGGCAGATCGGCCAAGGGCGACATCTCCAAAAGGCAGCGCAACCGCCTTAGCCGCTTGCGCGCCGCCCTTCAATCAAACAGCCGCCGCCACGGCAAGAAACAGCGCAGCCCACAGGCCCGCATCGCGGTTGCGGCGAAATTCGCGCAGGCATGAGTCTGCATCGTCAATGTCCAACCGCCGCATTTGCCCCGCCATATGCAAACCAAACGCCGCAATCCCCGCCAAGCCCAAGCCCAGCGCCACACCCGCCGCCTGCGCCAGCACAACCGCCAGCGCCATCAGCGCCAGCGTGGCGGTGATAAAGCCCCACAGCCACGCCCGGCTGGCATCGCCAAACAACCGCGCCGTCGATTTGACGCCGATCAGCGCGTCGTCATCCTTGTCTTGATGGGCGTAGATCGTGTCGTAATACAGCGTCCAAGCAATCCCCGCGCCATAGAGCGCCAATGACGCGCCATCGACCCGCCCTTGATGCGCGGCAAAGGCCAAAACCGCGCCCCAATTGAAGGCCAGCCCCAAGATCACCTGCGGCCACCATGTGAACCGTTTGGCAAAAGGATAAATCGCCACCAACCCCAGCGAGGCCACGCCCAAGCCGACCGAAAGCCAGTTGTAGGTGATCAAAATCACCGCGGCCGCCAGCGCCTGCGCCACCATCCACACAACAGCCCCCCGCACCGACACCGCCCCCGAGGGCAAAGGGCGGCTTTTGGTCCGCGCGACCGCCGCATCAATATGGCGGTCAGTGATGTCGTTCCACGTACACCCCGCCCCGCGCATCAAAAACGCCCCAAGGCCGCACGACACCGCCAGCCAAAGATCCCACCAGCCAAAGCCGGTTTCCAAAGCGCCAAGCGCTATGCCCCACAGGCACGGGATCAGCAAAAGCCACGTACCAATCGGGCGATCGGCGCGGCTTAGCCGCAGAAAGGGGCGGGTCACCGACGGCGCATAAAGGTCTACCCAATTGCCCTTGGGGGCATCGGCCACGCTTTGGCCCTCTGGCATTTTGGCGGTTTGGCGCATAGGGTTCTTCTTATGACAGAGACACGCATCAGGCTTTATGTAGATCAACCATTGGCGGCGGGGCAACCCGTGGCTTTGGGCGAGGGGCAGGCGAATTACCTGTTCAACGTGATGCGCTTGGGGGTCGGGGCCAGCGTCAAACTGTTCAACGGGCAAGACGGCGAATGGCTGGCGGTCGTGGACCATGCGGGCAAGCGCCAAGGCATCTTGCGGTGTGCCACGCTGTCTGCCCCCTTGGTGCCGCCGCCCGATCTGTGGCTGCTCTTTGCGCCGATCAAAAAGGCCCGCACGGATTTCATCGTGGAAAAGGCGGTCGAACTGGGCGCTGCGCGAATCCTGCCCGTGCAAACCCGCTTCACCAACGAACGCATCCGCGAAGACAAGCTGCGTGCCCACGCGGTTGAGGCCGCCGAGCAGTGCGAGGCCACCTATGTGCCCTCTGTCGATGATTTGATCCCACTCGACAAGCTTTTGGCCACATGGACCCCCATCCGCCGCATCCTGTGGGCCGACGAAGGCTTGCAAGGCCGCGCCGCCCTTTTGCAAGCCGCCCCCGGCCCTTGGGCTATCCTGATCGGCCCCGAAGGCGGCTTTGCCCCTGACGAGCGCACCAAGTTGCGCGCCCTGTCCTTTGTCACGCCCATCAGCCTAGGCCCCCGCATCCTGCGCGCCGATACGGCGGCAGTCGCAGCCTTGACGCTGTGGCAGGCCACCTTGGGGGATTGGCTGTGACCCCCGCCGTTCCCGCCGACTTGGCCGAGGTGGACGCCTTTTTGTCTGCCCATGTCTCCTGTGCCATGTTCCCCCTGACCAACCTGCGCCAGCATGGGATGTCAGGCGATGACCCGCAGGCGCAACATCTGTGGCTCACCCGTCAGGGCGGCGAAGTGAGCGATGTGCTCGCCCTGACCCCTGCGGGCTTGGTGCTGCCCGTGCTGCCCTCGGCCAGCTATGACATCGCCTCACGTGTTCTGGCGGGGCGCACGGTGTCGGGCATCATCGGTCGGCAAGATTGGGCGCGGGGGATGGCGCAGGCTTGCGGTTTGAGCGGCCCTTACACCTTGAACCGTGATGAGCCGCATTTTGCGCTAGACCTGTCAGACCTAAGCCTGCCCCAAGGCTTGGGCCAGATCGTCCCCCTCGCCCAAGCGCCTGAAGACACGATCAAATCTTGGATCCATGCCTATATGATCGAAGCGCTCGATACTCCCAAAGCCCAAGCCGATACCGAGGTGTTCACCCGCTACGACCGCTATCTCGCGGCAAACAGCCATGTCGTGCTGATGGCGGGAACCCAAACCCTTGCCATGTGCGGCTTTAACGCCCGCCTGCCGCAGATCGTGCAGGTGGGCGGGGTTTACACGCCCCCCGCGCTGCGTGGGCGGGGCCATGCCCGCCGCGCCATCGGCCAGCATCTGGCCCAAGTCCGCGCCGCAGGCGTGCAGCGGGCGGTGTTGTTTTCGGCGTCAGAGCAGGCGTCAAACACCTACCGCGCTTTGGGGTTTTCGCAGATCGGCCAGTGGACCTTGCTGTTGCTGGCCAACCCGCAGGTGATCCGTGGCTGATCCGGTCTGGCAAATCCGCCCCGAATTGTCTGCCGCCTTGCTGCGCTACCGCGAGGCTTTGGGGGCGGGTCTTGTGGTTCTTGCGGGCCTGTGGCTGGTGGCTTTGGGCGGCTATGTGCTGGTGCCCTTGGGGCTGATCGTCACCGCCATCGGCGCTGTCTTGACCCTGACCGCCCTGCGCCGCGCCCGCTTTGTGCAAGAGGTCGCAGCCCCCGGCCTTGTCGAGGTCGACGAACGCCAGATCAGCTATCTAGCCCCCGAACTGGGCGGGTTTATTTCGCTGGACGAGCTGGTCGAAATCCGCCTGCTGGCGATCAAAGGCCGCCGGATGTGGCGGCTAAAACAGGCCGACGGGCAGGCCCTGCTGATCCCCGTCGATGCCCAAGGGGCCGAGACCTTGTTTGACGTGTTCGCAAGCTTACCGGGCATGGACAGCGCAGCGCTTGTCGTGGCCCTGCAGCCCCCGACAGCGCAACCCTCCAACCTGACCCTTGCCGCGGAAACCCGTGTCATATGGCGGAAACATTCTGGCCCCAGACTGGCACGCTGAACGGACATCGTCGCACATCTTGCGCCGAAGGAAATGCACAAGCCCATGCCGCAGACCTTGACTTGGCCCACAGGGCGCGACACCTGTGACGCTTGTGACTGTGCCGCTTCGAAAGGGCCAACCTGATGTCGATTCCTCAATCCGGTGGCGGGCCCATCGAACGTTTTGACCAGTTGGCCGAACTTCTGGCCTCGGGCAACAAGCCCAAGGACCAATGGCGCATCGGAACCGAGCATGAAAAGTTCGGCTTCCTGAAAGACACCCATGCGCCTCTGCCCCATGCGGGCGAAAGGTCGATCTCGGCCCTGTTTGCGGGGCTTGAGGCGCGCTTTGGCTGGACGCCCCTGCGCGAGGGCGACAACATTATCGGCATGACGCGCAACGGGGCCAATATCTCGCTGGAACCGGGCGGGCAGTTTGAACTGTCGGGCGCGATGGTGTCGAATATGACCGAAACCGCCGCCGAATTGCAAACCCATCTCGACGAGGTGCACGCCTTGGCCGACCCTTTGGGGATTGGTTTCATGGGCATCGGTGCCGCCCCAGAGTGGAGCGGGGCCGACATGCCCGTCATGCCCAAGGGCCGCTACCGTCTGATGACCGATTACATGGGCCGCGTGGGCACGCATGGCACGCAGATGATGTACCGCACCTGCACCGTGCAGGTGAACCTTGACTATACCTCGGAAGCCGACATGGTCAAGAAACTGCGCGTGGCCTTGGCGCTGCAACCGGTGGCGACTGCGCTGTTCGCCTCTAGCCCGTTCTTTGATGGCAAGCTCAACGCGCATAAATCATGGCGCTCGCGGATTTGGCGCGGCTTGGATGACACGCGCACGGGGATGTTGCCCTTTGCCTTTGAGGGGGATTTTGGCTTTCAGGCCTATGTCGATTGGGTGCTGGATGTGCCGATGTATTTTGTCTACCGTGATGGGAAGTATATCAACGCCTTAGGCCAATCCTTCCGCGCTTTTCTGGCTGGAAAACTGCCCGCCTTGCCCGGTGAAAAGCCCACCCTGTCGGATTGGGCCGATCATATGACCACCGTCTTCCCCGAGGCGCGGGTGAAGAAGTTCATCGAAATGCGCGGGGCTGATTGCGGCGATCAGGCCCATATCAACGCGCTACCCGCCTTTTGGGTCGGGCTGATGTATGACCAAACAGCGCTAGACGCCGCGTGGGATTTGGTGAAGGGCTTTGATGCGCAAACGCGCGAGGGCTTGCGGGTGGCCGCCTCGGTTGCGGCCCTGCAAGGGGAAGCCGAGGGGGTGAAACTGATCGACCTCGCCCGCGCCGCTGTGGGGCTTAGCCACGCAGGCTTGGCTGCGCGGGGCTTGGATGAGCAGCGCTTTTTGGCCCCCTTGGTCGCCAATGCGGCAAGCCAAACCACCCAAGCCGACCGCTGGCTGGCCCAGTACACCGGCGCGTGGGGCAAACCCCTGACGCCGATCTACGAAGCCGCCAGCCTGTAACTTGCACTTTGCCCAAATACTCATCTTTGCTGCGGTCAGGCCCGCAGCAAGGTTTAGCTCTTGGCACCGATCCTAGGCTCACTCCCCGCCGCAATGCGCTGCAGATTGGGCCAGTGTTTCCAATAGATCTGCACGCTTAGCACCACGCTTAACCCCAACATCGCACTGTCGCCCAAAAGCCAGACCCAAAGGTTCGTTAGCGCCACAGCCACCAAAGCCGACAGCGAAGACATCCGCGTCACCGCCGCCGTCACCGCCCAAGTGGCACAAGCCGCAAGGCCCAAGCGCCAATCCAGCACCAACAGCGTGCCAAGATAGGTCGCAACCCCTTTGCCCCCCGCAAAGCCCAGCCAGACAGGGAACAGATGGCCCAAAAAGCTGGCCAAAGCCGCCAAAACTGCGGCATCCGCCCCGCCCACCATGCGCGCCAAGGCCACCGCTATCCCACCCTTGCCCGCATCCAAAAGCAGGGTCGCCAAGGCCGCCCCCTTATGACCCGTACGCAGCACATTGGTCGCGCCGATATTGCCCGACCCTATCTTGCGCAAATCGCCCAACCCCAAGGCGCGGGTGATCACGATGCCGGACGGCACCGAGCCCAAAAGATAGGCCGCCACAGCCACCAGCACCAAAATCGCAGGGGACGTTTGCATCATCGGCATGGTTTAACCCTTATAGACCTGAGCGCCCGCCACCCAAGTGGCACGCACCTTACCCTCCATCCGCATCCCGTCAAAGGGCGTGTTCTTGGATTTTGACGCCAGCTTGAACCGGTCCAGCACAAAGGGCGCGTCGGGGTCAAACAACACCAGATCGGCGGGGGCACCTTCGGCCAGACGACCTTGGGCCAAACCCAGCCGTTTGGCGGGGTTCAGCGACAAGCTGCGCCACAACAGGGGCAGGTCCAAGTCGCCCGAATGCACCAACCGCAAGGCGGCGGGCAGCAAGGTTTGCAGACCCACAGCGCCGGATACCGCCTCTTCAAAGGGTAAGCGCTTGGATTCCTCGTCCGCAGGCGTGTGGAACGAGGCGACAACATCAATCACCCCCTCCGCCAGCGCTTGCACAATCGCCAAGCGGTCGTCTTCTGACCGCAAGGGCGGGGTCAGCTTGAAGAAGGTCCGGTAATCGCCCACATCAAAGTCGTTCAGCGTCAGATGGTGGATCGACACCCCCGCCGTCACATCCAAGCCCCGCTCTTTGGCCCGCAGGATCGAGGGCAGCGCCCCCGCCGTGGTGATCTGATCGGCGTGATAGCGCACGCCCGTCATCTCGACCAAGCCTAGGTCGCGGTCCAGCCCCAAGCGTTCGGCCATAGGATGCACCCCGGGCAATCCGCGCAGGCTGGCGAATTTAGAGTTGGTCGCCGCCGCCCCCGCCGACAGGCCCGGTTCTTGCGGATGGCCCACCACCAAGGCCCCCAAAGACCGCGCATAGGTAAAGGCCCGCGCCAGCGCCTTGGTGTTGGTCGACACGTGGAACACATCGCTAAAGGCCACGGCCCCTGCATCCAAAAGAAAACCAATCTCGGTCATCTCTTGCCCCGCGCGGCCCTTGGTCAGCGCGGCCATGTGGCGAATGCGCACCACCGATTCCACCGCACGGCGGGTGACAAATTCCAGCGTTTCGGGCGTGTCAATCGCAGGCTGGGTATCGGGCCGCGCGATGATGGTCGTAACGCCCCCCGCCGCCGCCGCAAGGCCAGCCGAGCGAAAGGATTCCCGGTGCCGTTCGCCCGGTTCGCCGATCTTGACGCCCCAATCGACGATACCGGGGGCAAGGCACAGGCCCGCGCAATCCAACACCTCGGCCCCTTTGGGCGCAGCTGCATTGCGCGCCACGATCTGGCCATCTTGCAGGGTTAGGCTGCCCAGTTCTTGGGTCAAACCCTCGGGGTCGATCAGGCGGGCGTTGGTTAGATGAAGAAGGGCGGTTGTGTTTTGCATCGGCTTCAATTCCCGCCCCAAATCATCCAAGCCACCAGCGCAAACAGCACCACCAATGCCACCGTGGCAATCATGCCGCCGATCCGTGCATCCGACATCGGTTTTTTCACGCCATCACCCCCACCGCCGCACGCCCACGTTCCGCCCGCAGGTTGCGCGCCAAAAGGTCCATGCAGGCCATGCGCACGGCGACCCCCATTTCGACCTGTTCTTGAATGACCGAGCGGTTGATGTCATCAGCAATCTCGCCGTCAATTTCCACCCCGCGGTTCATCGGGCCGGGGTGCATCACGATGGCATCGGGCTTGGCGTAAGACAGCTTTTCCGCATCCAGCCCGTAGCGGTGGTAATACTCCCGCTCGCTGGGAATAAAGCCGCCGTCCATCCGCTCCTTTTGCAAGCGCAGCATCATGACCACATCCGCGCCCTCTAGCCCCTGTTTCATATCGTCATAAAGTTCGCAGCCAAAATCCTGCACGCCCGGCGGCATCAGGGTGGGCGGGGCAATCAAACGCAGACGGTTTTCCATTTTGCCCAGCAAGATCAGATTGCTGCGCGCCACCCGCGAATGGGCGATATCGCCGCAAATCGCCACGGTCAGGCGCTGAATGCGCCCCTTGGCGCGGCGGATCGTCAGGGCATCCAGCAGGGCTTGCGTGGGGTGTTCGTGCCGCCCGTCGCCTGCGTTCAAGACCGCACAGTTCACCTTAGACGCCAGCAGGTTCACCGCCCCCGAAGAGGGATGACGCACCACCAAAAGGTCAGGCCGCATCGCGTTCAAGGTCAGCGCCGTGTCAATCAGCGTCTCGCCCTTTTTCACGCTCGATTGCGCCACCGCCATATTCATCACATCCGCCCCCAGCCGCTTGCCTGCCAGTTCGAAACTGGCCTGCGTGCGGGTGGAGTTTTCAAAGAACATGTTGATCTGCGTCAGCCCCGCCAAAACATCCGAAGATTTCACCGTCCGCCGGTTCAGATCGACATAGCGGTCAGCAAGATCAAGGATTTCTGTGATTTCCGGCGGGGAAAGCTGCTCGATCCCAAGCAGATGGCGGGCGCGCAAGGTCATGAGGCTCTCCTATGGTTGGCGGGCTTATGCCAAAGACGGGCGAAGGGGGCAAGGTTAGGCGGTAAAGGCCAAGCTCTGCCATGGGTCACGGCCGGGCAGGCCAAGGCGGATTTGCCCTTGCGGGCTGTCGCCGAGTTCAAACAGCACCGACCCAAAGGTCTGGCTGCGGCTGGCGCTGTCGGCCACCATGCACAACGGCGTGGCGGGGTCGGTCAGCATCGCCTTCAACCCTTCGGCCCCCTGAGGGCCCAGCGCCGCCATATGCGCCAGACGCTTTGTGGAGTCGGCAATCCGCCCCCGTTCCGTCAGCATCGCCAGCGCACGGCTGTCGGTATCGCTGCTCGCCAGCGGATGGTTGGTGTGCAGCAAGCTGCGCTGGCCCTGCGAACTCACCGCCGCCCCAAGGGCCGAACATTCCAACCCCGTCACCCCGCGCCGATCTGCCACGGCATAGTGCTGCCCGCTGGCATGGGGCAAGCCGCGCAACACGCCAAGCGCGCCGTCTGCCGAGCGCTCTGCCAAGGCGCGGCGCAGCATAAAGGCCACCGGCAGGCCGCGCTTTTGATGGCGCAGCATCAGCAAGGTGTTCACGCAAATCGCCACCCCCGCGCGGTTCATCCCCGTCAACCCGATCAGGCCCGCCGCACTCAACACAAACGTCTCCGGCATATCTGGCCCGCCCAAGTGCAAGATCACCTGCGAACCGTCCATGAATTCCGGCAGGTCCATATTCTGTGCGATCACCGTGTGATCGGGACCGTGCAGCGCCATCAAACTGCACCCCGGCTCCGCCTCAGGTGCAGTTTGGGTGGCGTCAAAATCATACCACCATTGTTCATCCATCAGATTATAGGCCGCCACGACCGCCTCAGGCAGACCCGCCCCTTGGGCAATGCCGCGCACCTCGTCAGCCAGATCGGGGCACAGGTGCTGGGCTATGTGCCACAACCCCGTCTGGGTCAGAAAACGCGCCGCATAATCGGCAAGGTTGGTCGCATGGGGGTGGCCGGCCAAACTGGCTTCCTCCCACCGCGCCAAGGCCGCACGCACCTGCGTGCGCGCCGTTTCGCCGTGGGCCAGACCCCGCTGGAAACCGGTTCCAAAACAGGCAATGGGTGTCATCTTATGCGTCCTTTTCCACGGTCTCATGCTCAAGGGGGCCACAATAGCGCCAAAGTACCAATCCACAAAGCCTGCCTGCTTCATCTTGGCACAAATACTCCGCGGGTGCGGGGCGCGCAGCCCCGCGCCGGGGCCGCCGCGCGCCTTCCTTTGGGTTTGACAGGGGCGCAACGCGGTCTAACTTAAGGGTCTGTTTTAAGCGGAGCCTGCCCCATGCGCCTTCTGCCCACAGCCTTTGCCCTGTTTTTGCTCGCCTGCCCTGCCAGAGCGCAAGAAGGGCCGATCCAAGCGACCATCCTCGCCCAGATCGAAGCCTTTGAAGCTGACGATTTCGCACGTGCCTTCACCTTCGCCTCGCCCAATATCCACGCCCTGTTCGGCACGCCTGAGGCCTTTGGCAAAATGGTGCGCGAGGGCTATCCGATGGTCTGGCGCCCTGCCGATGTCACCATGCTGGACCTGCGCTTTATCGGTGGGGCCTATTGGCAGCGCGTGCGGGTGAGCGATGCCAAAGGGCGCAGCTTTTGGCTGGATTACCAGATGATCGAACGCCCCGAAGGCTGGCGCATCAATGCCGTGCAGATGCAAGAAGCCCCCGACGTCGGCGCATAAGCACCACCAGCATCCCTGACCGGAGATTTTCCGCCGACCTGTCGCAAATTTGCGACAGATGCGATCAGCGGAGTCGACAGGGTCTTTCCCATCAGGCAATGATTGTGTCGAAAGAATGGCAAAAATGCGACGCTTCTGTCCGGTATGAGGGGGCAGGGGAAGCAGGAAAGCCTTGCTTGAAAACCACGACGCTCAGGGAGGGGTTTCATGAAGCTTGCCGAGGAACGGCACATTGCAGCCGACCCTGCAACCGTTTGGGCTGCGGTCTTGAACCCGCAGGTCTTGCAAGCCTGTGTTCCGGGCTGCGAAAGCCTGACAGGATCACCCGCCGATGGCTTCGAAGCCGTCGTGGTGCAAAAGGTGGGCCCGGTCAAAGCGCGCTTTACCGGCACCGTCACCCTGTCCGAGATGAACGAACCCCACAGCCTGCGCATCACGGGCGAAGGCAAGGGCGGGGTTGCGGGCTTTGCCAAGGGCGGGGCTTTCGTGACCATGACGGCTGAGGGCACCGGCACCAAACTGACCTACGAGGTCGACGCCTCGGTCGGGGGCAAGATCGCGCAACTGGGCAGCCGGATCATTGACGGCTTTGCCAAGAACTTTGCGGAAGAGTTTTTCAACCGCTTCCAATCCGCCATCGAAGGGCCCGCCCAAGAGGCCCCAGCCGACGCCGCGGAGGCGTCTGCCGACGAAGGCACCGAAGATACACCGAAAAAAGGCTGGTTCCGCCGTTTGATCGGCTGAACGCACAAGCAATCAGGGAGGATAAGATGACCAAAGTGACGATGACCGTGAACGGAAAATCCGTCTCGGCCGAAACCGAGGGGCGCACGCTGCTCTCCTCTTACCTGCGCGAAGGGCTTGGCCTGACGGGCACACATATCGGCTGCGACACCTCGCAATGCGGAGCTTGTGTGGTGCATATCGACGGCGTGGCGGTGAAAAGCTGCTCGGTCTTTGCCCAAGACGTGGCCGGATCGCAAGTGACCACAATCGAAGGCATGGCCAATGCAGACGGCAGCCTTGGCGTGATCCAGCAAGCCTTCCAAGACCACCACGGGTTGCAATGCGGCTTTTGCACCCCCGGCATGGTGATGTCATCGGCGGCCCTTCTGGCCAACAACCCCAAACCGACCGAGGCCGACGTGCGCCACGGGCTCGAGGGCAATATCTGCCGCTGCACGGGGTATCATAACATCGTCAAGGCCGTGATGGCTGCCTCTGGGCAGGATGTCGCCGCCGTTGCTGCCGAATAAGGGAGGGGATCAAGATGGCTAAGGATTTCGGAATTGGCGCGGAAGCCAAACGCACGGAAGACATCCGCTACCTGACCGGGGCGGGCAATTACACCCATGACGTGAACGTGCACGGCCAAGCCTATGCGGTCTTTGTGCGCTCTAACATGGCCCATGCGCGGATCAAATCGGTGGGCGCTGCGGCGGCCGAAGGGATGCCGGGCGTTTTGGCCGTGTTTACGGGCGAAGATTTCAAAGACGTGGGCGGCAATCCGGCTGGCTGGTTCATCGGCTCGCGCGATGGCTCGCCGATGAAAGAACCCAAGCGTCCGGTTCTGGCGCATGGCAAAGTGCGCCATGTCGGCGATGCTTACGCCGCCGTGATCGCGCAAACCTATATGGAAGCCAAAGACGCCGCTCAAGCCGTGGCAGACGCCTCTGACTTCGAAGAACTGCCCGCCATCATCGACATGGCGCAAGCCTTGGCCGACAGCTCGAACCGCGTGCATGACGAGATCGCCGACAACCAGTGCTTTGACTGGGGCTGGATCGAAGACAACCGCGCCAAGGTCGACGCCGCCATCAAGGCTGCCCCCCATGTCACCACGTTGGAACTGGTCAACAACCGCCTGATCCCCAACGCCATGGAACCGCGCGCCTCGATCGGCGAGTACAATCCCGGCACGGGCGATTACAAGCTGACCACCACCAGCCAAAACCCCCACCTGACCCGCCTTCTGGTCGCGGCCTTTGTGCTGGGGATTCCGGAAAACAAGCTGCAAGTCGTGGCCCCCGATGTGGGCGGCGGCTTTGGGTCGAAAATCTATCACTACGGCGAAGAGGCTTTGGTGCTGGCCGCGGCCAAAAAGCTGAAAAAGCCGGTCAAATGGGTGGCAGACCGGTCGGAAAGCTTCCTGTCGGATGCGCATGGCCGCGACCATGTCACCAAGATTGAACTGGCCTGCGAAAAAGATGGCACCTTCATCGCGTTTCGCACCGAAACCATGGCGAACGTCGGCGCCTACCTGTCGAACTTCTCGACCGTCACACCCACCTTCTTGCACGGCACGCTGATGGCTGGCCCCTACAAGGTGCCCAATGTCTATGTGAACGTGAAAACCGTCTTCACCAACACCGCCCCCGTCGACGCCTATCGCGGCGCTGGCCGCCCCGAGGCGACCTATAGCCTAGAGCGTGTGGTCGATCAAATGTGCCGCGAACTGGGCCTTGACCCGTTCGAGGTGCGCCGCAAGAACTTTATCACGACCGACATGTTCCCCTACACCACCCCCGCCGGTCTGGCCTATGACGTGGGCAACTACCACGCCACGCTGGATAAGGCGATGGAACTGGCCGATGTGGCAGGCTTTGAGGCACGCCGCGTTGCGTCTGCCGCCAAGGGCAAGCTGCGCGGTCTGGGCCTGTCAACGTGGATCGAGGCTTGCGGGATTGCCCCGTCCAATCTGGTCGGTATTCTTGGGGCGCGGGTTGGCCTGTATGATGCGGCGACCGTGCGGGTGAACCCCACGGGCAATGTCTCGGTCATGGTCGGCGCGCATAGCCACGGCCAAAGCCACGAGACGGTCTTTGCGCAGATCATCTCGGATATGTTCGGCATTCCGATGTCGTCGGTGGATATCGTGCATGGCGACACGGCCAAGATCCCCTTCGGGATGGGATCTTATGGCTCGCGCTCGCTGGCGGTTTGCGGACAGGCTATGGCCAATGCCGCCGACAAAGTCATCGCCAAGGGCAAAAAGATCGCCGCCCATATGCTGGAAGCGACCGAGGCCGAGATTGTCTTCTCGGACGGGGTCTTTGCCGTATCGGGCACCAACCGGTCGAAAACCTTCGGTGAAATCGCGTTTTCGGCCTATGTGCCGCACAACTATCCGCTGGCCACGCTGGAACCGGGCTTGGAAGAAACCGCCTTCTATGATCCGGCCAACTTCACCTATCCCGCCGGCACCTATCTGTGCGAGGTCGAGGTGGATGCCGACACCGGCAAGGTTGATGTGTGCAACTTCACCTGTGCCGATGACTTTGGCAATGTGATGAACCCCATGGTCGTGCGCGGGCAGGTGCACGGCGGTGTGGTGCAGGGTATCGGGCAAGCGCTGCTGGAACACGGTGTCTATGACGAGAATGGCCAGCTTTTGTCGGGCAGCTACATGGATTACACCATGCCACGCGCCGATGATGTGCCCTTTGTCACGGTTGACCATTCCTGCGTCACGCCGTGCAGCCATAACAAGCTGGGCGTGAAGGGCTGCGGCGAAGCGGGGGCGATTGGCTCTCCGCCAGCGGTGGTGAACGCGGTGCTAGATGCCTTGAACCGAGGCGGTCACAAGATTGCCCATATCGACATGCCCCTGACGCCCTCGCGCGTCTGGTCGGCGATGAACGCGTAAGGGGGAGCAAAAAGATGCAAAACTTCGATTTCGTGAAACCTTCCAGCGTGGCAGAAGCCGTGGCAGCCTTGGCACAATCGGGCGCACAGGCGCTGTCGGGCGGGCAAACTTTGACGCCCACGATGAAGCAACGTCTGGCGACGCCGGATGTGCTGGTCAGCCTGACCGGCATTGCCGAGATGAAGGGTGTGAAGCAAAACGGCGGCACCTTGTGGGTTGGGGCGGCAACGCCACATGCACAGGTCGCCAAAGACGCGGCCAGCGTCTTTGCGGGGCTGGCGGGTCTTGCGGGCGGCATCGGCGATCCGGCTGTGCGCAACCGCGGCACGATTGGCGGTTCGATCGCCAACAACGATCCGGCGGCGTGCTATCCTTCGGCGGTGCTGGGGTCAGGGGCGAGCGTGATCACCAACAAACGCCGGATTGCGGCGGATGATTACTTCACCGGCATGTTCTCGACCGCGCTGGCAGAGGGCGAGATTGTCACTGCCGTGGAATTCCCCATCCCCAAGCGCAGCGCCTATGCCAAGTTCAACCAACCCGCCAGCCGCTTTGCGCTGACGGGGGCCTTTGTGGCGCAAGCCGCCGATGGATCGGTGCGTGTGGCGATCACGGGGGCCTCGAACAACGGCGTCTTCCGCTGGAAAGCGGCAGAGGCAGCGCTTGCGGCCAACTTCTCGGCCAGCGCTTTGGCGGGGTTGACGGTGGATGCGACCGACATGATCGGCGATTTGCACGGCACGGCCGCGTACCGCGCCAATCTGGTCAAGGTGATGACAGGCCGCGCGGTGACCTCGGCACGCTAATCCGGCTGACAGACTTGCAAACGCCCGGGGGCAACCTCGGGCGTTTTGCTTTGGGGTTTGCCCTTGCCCCCAAGCCGGGGGGACGTCCCGTCCCCCCGGACCCCCCTGGGGAGTATTTGCGCCTCGGTGAAGGAGCGCGCAGTTGGTTGACTTGGGCGCAGGCTTGGCAAAGATAGGGGTTGATTGCAGAAAGGGATTGAATGCGCCTGACGCGGCTGCGCCTGAACGGCTTTAAAAGCTTTGTCGATCCCACCGATCTGATGATTCTGGAGGGGTTGACCGGTGTTGTCGGCCCCAACGGCTGCGGCAAATCCAACCTGCTCGAGGCGCTGCGCTGGGTGATGGGGGAAAACCGCCCCTCTGCCATGCGCGGCGGCGGGATGGAGGATGTGATCTTCAACGGCTCTGGCGGGCGCGGCGCGCGGCATTTTGCCGAAGTCTCGCTGGTCATCGACAATCAGGACCGTTTGGCCCCGTCGGGCTTTAACGATGCCGACACGATCGAAGTGGTGCGCCGCATCACGCGGGATGCAGGGTCGGCCTATAAGGCCAATGCCAAGGATGTGCGCGCCCGCGATGTGCAGATGTTGTTTGCCGATGCCTCGACGGGGTCACACTCGCCCGCTTTGGTGCGGCAGGGGCAGATTACCGAACTGATCAACGCCAAGCCCAAGGCGCGGCGGATGATCTTGGAAGAGGCGGCAGGGATCAGCGGCCTGTACCAGCGCCGCCATGAAGCCGAACTGCGCCTGTCGGCGGCAGAGCAGAACCTGCTGCGGGTCGATGACGTGCTGGAAGGCTTGGCGCAACAGCTTTCCACCCTGACGCGCCAAGCCAAGCAGGCGGCGCGCTACCGCGAGATCGGCACCGAATTGCGCCAAGCCGAAGGCATGCTGCTCTACAGCCGCTGGCGTGAGGCCGAGGTGACACGGGCCGCCGCCGAATTCGCGCTGCGCCAGCGCCTGTCAGCCGCAGCACAGGCCGAGCTTGCCGCCCGCTTTGCCGCCAAGGGCCGCGCCGATGCCGAGGGCGACATAGCCCCGCGCCGCGAGGAAGAAGCCATAGCCGGTGCCATTCTGCAACGCCTGACCCTGCAACGCGACGCCCTTGCCGCCGAAGAGACACGGGCCTTGGCCACGATTGACACGCTCAAAGCCCGCATCCTGCAGATGGGCCGCGATGGGGAACGAGAGGCCGCGCTGAACCGCGATGCCGCCGAGATGATCGAGCGGCTGGAGTGGGAGGTAGACCAGCTTTTGCGCGCGAGCGAGGGCCAAGACGAACGCCTGTCAGACGCCGCTGAAATTGCCCGCGCCGCCGCCAGTGACCTTGGCGCATGCGAAGGCGATTTGGCCCAAGCCACCGAAGACGCCGCCCGCTTGGCCGCCCGCCACCAATCTGCCGAACGCTTGGTGGCCGACAACCGCAAAGCCTTGGACCGGTTGCAAGACGAAGCCGCGCGGGCTGCAGGGGCGGTGCAAACCGCTCAAGATACCCTCGCCACCGCCTTGGAAACCGCCCAAGCCGCAACCGAAGCGCAAGAAGATGCCCTAGGCATGGCCGAAGCCGCCGAAGAGGCGCTGATCCGCGCCGAAGACGCCCGCGCCACTGCCCAAACCCTTGAAGCCCAAGCCCGCGCCGTCAGGTCAACGGCCGAAGGCGAAGCGAACGCCCTGCGCGCCGAAGTGGCCGCCCTTGCTCGCCTTGTGCAGCGCGAAGCGCAAGCAGGCGCGCAATTGCTCGACCAGCTCGAGGTCGAGCCGGGCTATGAATCCGCCCTTGGCGCGGCCTTTGCCGATGATCTGCGCAGCGCCGAGGTGGCGGGGGATGCCGGATCGGGCTGGGTGCGGATTGACGCCTTTGATCCGGCCCAGCCCTTGCCGCTGGGGGCAGCACCCCTAGCCCGCCATGTCGGCGCGCCAGAGGTGCTGGCGCGGCGGCTGTCGCAGACAGGCTTGGTGGACGCCGCCGATGGCCCGCACCTGCAAGTGCTGCTTGGCCCGGGTCAACGGCTGGTCAGCCGCGAGGGCGATCTGTGGCGGTGGGACGGGTTTCGCGCGGCGGCGGCGGATGCGCCCTCGGCCGCGGCGGCGCGGTTGCGGCAGTTGAACCGTCTGGTGCAGGTCAAGCGCGATCTGGAAGAGGCGGCGGCCAAAGCCAGCGGCGCTGCGCAAGCGCATGACGCGCTGCAAACAAGGCTGGCCGATGCCGCCCGCGCCGATCAACTGGCGCGCGACCAGCGGCGCGCGGCGGACCAGCGCGTGACAGAAGCCAACCGTGCTGCCACCCGTGCCGAAGGCGAAAGTTCTATCGCGGCGGGCAAGCTAGAAGCCGCTCTTGCCGCAGTGGCGCGCTACAGCGACGATGCCACCCTTGCCCGCGCGCGTCTGGCCGAGGCTGAAGCGGGCCTGCAGGACTTGGGCGATCTGGCCGCAGCCCGCGCCTTGGTCGAAGACCTGCGCCAAGCCGTTGAAGGCGCACGCACCGCGATGATGACCCGCCGCGCCGCCTATGACGAGTTCAAGCGCGAGGGTGAGGCGCGGGTGCGCCGTCGGCAAGAGACCGTCAAGGAACTTTCCGGCTGGAAGCACCGCCAAGACACCGCCACCAAACGCTCCCTTGAACTGGCCGAGCGGCGGCAAGAGGCGGAAGACGACTTGGCCGAGGCGATGGAACTGCCCGAAGACATCGCCGCCCGCCGCGATGATCTGGCCGAGGCCATCGCCACAGCCCAAATGCGCCGCTCACAGGCCGCGGATGCCTTGGCCGAAGCCGAAGCCCTGCTGCGCCAAGCCCAAGACGCCGAACGCGACGCCGAACGCAGCGCCAGCGAGGCCCGCGAGGCCCGCGCCCGTGCCGAGGTGCAGCAAGACGCCGCCCGCGCCGCCGTGGTGCAAGCCGCCGAACGCATCGCGCAAGACCTTGGCGCGACCCCCGATCAGCTTTTGGACACTTTGGGCTTTGATCCCGACCGGATGCCCGATGCCGAAGCCTTGGAAACCGATGTGAACCGCCTTAAGCGCCAGCGCGAGGCTTTGGGGGCGGTGAACCTGCGCGCGGAAGAGGATGCAAAGGCCGTGTCGGGCGAATATGACGCGCTTGTGGCCGAAAAGATCGACCTTGAAGAGGCGATCAAGAAACTGCGCGCAGGTATCGCGGGGCTGAACCGCGAAGGGCGCGAACGGCTTTTGACCGCCTTTGAACAGGTCAACGCCAATTTCGCCACCCTGTTCACCCACCTGTTCGGCGGGGGCGAGGCGCGGTTGGTTATGGTGGAAAGCGATGATCCGCTGGAAGCAGGGCTAGAGATCATGTGCCAACCCCCCGGCAAGCGGCTGTCGACCCTGTCGCTGCTGTCGGGCGGCGAGCAAACCCTCACCGCGCTTGCGCTGATTTTCGGCGTCTTTCTGGCCAACCCCGCGCCGATCTGCGTGCTGGACGAGGTGGACGCGCCCTTGGATGACGCCAATGTCACCCGCTTTTGCGACCTGATGGACGAAATGCGCCGCCGCACCGAAACGCGGTTTTTGGTGATCACCCATCACGCCGTCACCATGAGCCGGATGGACCGCCTGTTTGGCGTGACCATGGCCGAGCAGGGCGTGAGCCAACTGGTCAGCGTTGATTTAAACCGCGCAGCGGCGATGGTGGGTTAGTTTTGGCCCAAAGACAGCGTATGCTCGCGCAGCCAAGCCAGAAAACCGCGCGGGTTGCCCTTCCACTTGTCTAACTCGGCAGCGGAAATCGGCAAGCCTACATGCGGGCGCTGCGGTTTGAAGAGCGAGCGGCGAATTTCATAAAGCAGCAAACCCTGCCGCAACGTAGCGGCCAGTTTGTTGGCGATCTGATAGGCGCGGGAATTTTGGCCAGTGAAGTGGATGGGCACAATGGTCGCCCCAGACTTGGTGATCATCTTATGGGTGAAGACGTTCCACTCCGCCTCAATCGCGGGGCCAAACCATGTCTGCGAACACGCCACCTTGCCCGCCGGAAACAGAATCACCAAGCCCCCCGCCGCCAAATGCGCCATGGTCAAATCGCGCATCTGAAGGCCCAACTCGCGCGAGTTTTCTTCGTGCGGGAAGGGGACGGGGATCATGAATTCTTCAATTTCGGGAATGCCCGTCAACAGGCTGCGCGTCAGAATGCGAAAGTCTGGCCGCACGCGGCTGACCAATTCGCCCATGATCATCCCATCGACCAGCCCATGAGGGTGGTTTGCCACCACAACCACCGCCCCCGTCGCGGGAATGCGGGCGATTTCTTCCGGCGGCGTGTCGATGCGAATGCCCATATGCGCCACGGCTTTGGACCAAAAGGTCACGCCGACCGGTGCGCCGGATTTTTCAAAGCTGCGGATCATCTGCAGCAGCTTGACCTTGGCGGTGATCCATTCGATGGCGCGAATCGTGACGACCTTGACGGGGTTGGTAAACGTGCCCGCATAAGACAGGCGACGCATGTCATATTTGTTGGCCACTTCGACCTTGCGGCCAGCCTTGGGCCGCGCCACAGGCTTGGTTATTTGCGTTTGCGTCACGAGCCGTCCGCCTTCCTTTGCAAACCGCTCAGCGGTCTTCGCCAAAGCGATCGGCCACAAGTGCGGTCAGCGCCACACCAAGCGCCTCAGCCTGAGGACCACTGGTTTGCACCTCAATAGTGGTTCCGCGCGAGGCTGCCAACATCAAAAGCCCCATGATGCTGTCACCCGATACGGTCATGCCGTCGCGCGTCACTTGGGCGTTTGCGTCAAACTCTTCCACAACCTCGACAAATTTGGCCGAAGCGCGGGCGTGCAGGCCCTTTTCGTTGACGATCAAAAGCGAAAGCTGGGCCATGTGTCAGGCCCCCACGCCCAGATCAAGACTGTTGATATATTTACGACCGGCTTCCAAGGCGGCAGCCACGGCTTCATTCACCGACAGGCTGCGGGATTTGGCGAGTTTGATCAGCATGGGCAGATTGGCCCCATAGACGATGCGCCGTTCAGACCCCGCACAGCCCGCCATCAGCGACAGGTTCGACGGCGAGCCGCCAAACATATCGGTCACGACGACAACGCCTTCGCCGTGATCGACCGCATTGGCCGCAGCGCAGATTTCGGCCTGCTTTTGATCGCGGTTGCAGTCATCCTCAATCGCGATGGCCCGCATATCGCTTTGCTTGCCCACAACGTGTTCGACGGCCAAGAGATACTCTCTGGCCAAACCGCCGTGTGCGACGATGACAACTCCGATCACCCGCGACCTACCCCTGTTTCGCCCCTGATCCCATCCGGCACCGACGAGGTTCCCCGCCGCTCCAGCTCTCGGTGACGTTTTGACACCTGCCAGCCGGCTTCTGCAAGCACTTTGGCCAATTTTTCTGCAACTGCAACAGAGCGGTGTTGCCCACCGGTGCAACCAAAGCCGATTGTCAGGTGGGCTTTGCCCTCTTTCAGCTGCGCCGGAAGCAGAATGAACAGCATTTCTTGCAGTTTTTCGAAGAAAGCAGCGAAATTCGGGTCGGCCTGCACATAGGCTGCAACTTGCGGGTCGCGGCCATCTTTTTCGCGCAAGGCGGGCACCCAATGCGGGTTTCCCAAGAATCGGCAGTCAAAGACCATATCCACGCCGCGCGGCAGGCCGCGCTTGTAGCTGAAACTTTGCACCGAAATCGCCAACTGCGCCTCGGTGCCTTGGGCGAACCACAGGCCGATCTCGGCCTTTAGGTCATGGGGCGACAGGTCTGACGTGTCGATCAGATGATCGGCGCGCACGCGGATGGGGGCCAAAAGGTCGATCTCGCGGTCGATTCCCTCGCCGGGGGACAGTGTCTCGGCCAAGGGGTGGCGGCGGCGGGTTTGTGTGTAGCGGCTTTGTAGAATACCGGCAGCGCAATCAAGGTAAAGCACCTCTAGCGTCACGCGCGGGTCACGGGTCAGCCGATCAATCAGTTCGATGGCCGCCGCAGCACTGAAATCGCGGTTGCGCACGTCAAGGCCTAAGGCAAGCGGGCGATCCAGCGGCGGGCCGTCCAGCAGGCGGGGAATCAGGCTGAGGGGTAGGTTGTCGATCACCTCGTAGCCCAGATCCTCTAGCGCGTGAAATGCGGTTGAGCGGCCAGCACCGGAAGGTCCGGTGACCAGAACAAGGCGGTGCAGGCTGAGGAGGTCAGCAGGGTCGATCATCGGGGCAAACTTGGAGCCTTTGTCAGGCGAAGCGTTCACCTTTTAAATAGCATAGAATCGCTGCAGGAAAATGGGGCTGCGGTAGGGCCAGCGCCAAAGGCAAACTTATCCCCAGAAGAGTAACTCGCCGTTCGGGGGGCAGACGGGTGGTTTCGGTCTGATCCAGATCAATCACCAGAACGATTTTTGCCTCTGCCCCGAAAGGGACCTGCAACACACCAAGGCCGCGCGCTTCGATCAAGCCTTGCAGAACGTGGGGCGGACGGGCGATCAGGTCTGCTCCCGTCACCGTCAATTCGGTGCGGTCGTCTGACACCAGATCGGCACCATAGGCCATCAACTGCAAGGCCAGCGCCGATTTGCCCGCACCTGACCGCCCCAGAATCAGCACCCCGCGCCCTTGCACGGAGATGCAACTGGCGTGCAGGATTTGCATGCTCATACCGGCAGCCCCACGACAAAGCGCGCCCCCAAGGGGGCAGCGCGGGCGTCGGCCCCATCGGCGCGGATGTTTTCAGCCCAGATCACGCCGCCATGCGCCTCGACAATCTGTTTGGATATGGCAAGGCCAAGGCCGGAATGATTGCCAAAGTCGGCGTCAGGGCGTTCGGAATAAAAGCGTTGAAACACTTTGGTTAGGGCCTGTTCGGGAATGCCGGGGCCAGTGTCTTCGACCACGATCAGCACCCGATTGTCCCGCCTGCGCGCCCAGATGCGCACGGCATCGCCCGGGCCGCAAAAGGAAATGGCGTTGGTGATCAGATTGACAAAGACTTGGGCCAAGCGCGCCTCGATCCCGACCAAATTCAGGGGGTGATCGGGGAAGTCGGTGATCAGGTCAACCTCTTTCCACTGCGCTTGGGTTGAAAGGTGATCGGTCAGGTTGATCAGGGTCTTGCGCAGGTTGAACGGCTCTTCCTCTTCCTTGACCAGATCGGATTCAAGGCGGGAAGCCGAGGAGATATCGCTAACCAAACGGTCCAACCGGCGGACATCATGCTCGATGACATCCAAAAGCTTTTCGCGCTGTTCGAGTTTGGTGACCATGCGCAAAGAGCCCACGGCCGACCGCAGGCTGGCAAGGGGGTTTTTGATTTCATGGCTGACATCGGCGGCGAAATGTTCGTTGGCGTCGATTCGGTCACAGAGCGCCGTGACCATGCTGCGCAAGGCGACCGACAGGCGGCCAATCTCGTCAGGGCGGTCGGACAGGTCAGGAATCCACACCCGCCCCGACGCCATCGCCTGCCCGCCCGGCCCCCGCCCCATTTCGGCGGCCAAGGCGAGGGCCGACAAGGGCCGCGTAATGGCCAGCCCAAAGGCCAGTGACAGCGCAATGCACACCACAACGGCGGCGGCAAAGACCAGCCAGACCGGCCCCTGCGTCAGCCGCAGCCCCCCGAAGGCCAAGATCCCCGCCATGAAAACCGACAGAACCGACAGGTTGGCCAAGACAAGCTTGGCCGCCAAAGGCACGCGCTTCCAAGACAGCCAGCGCAACACATAGTCTTTCCCCAGACCCGCAGCTTCTGGCCGAGGGCCGAGGGCCGTTGGCCGGCTTGGGTCGAACGTGGCTGTCATTCTTCGATGTAGCGATAGCCAATGCCGTACAGCGTTTCGATGGCGCAAAAGCTGTCATCCGCCCCGCGCATCTTCTTGCGCAAGCGCTTGATATGGCTGTCAATCGTGCGGTCGTCGACATAGACTTGGTCGTCATAGGCCACATCCATCAACTGTTCGCGGCTTTTCACAAAGCCCGGTCGCTGGGCCAAGGTTTGCAGCAACATAAACTCTGTCACGGTCAAGGCCACCTCTTGGCCCTTCCATGCCACCGCATGGCGCAGCGGGTCCATCCGCAGATGGCCGCGTTCGATGATGCGCAGGTCATCCAAATGGGCGATTTCGGCGGCAGGCGTGGGGTCTTGGCGGCGCAGCAAAGCGCGGATGCGTTCCAGCAAAATGCGCTGGCTGAAGGGCTTTTTCACATAATCATCCGCCCCCATGCGCAGGCCCAAAACCTCGTCAATCTCGTCATCTTTGGAACTGAGAAAGATCACCGGAATGCGGGTTTTGCCGCGCAAGCGCTGCAACAGGTCCATCCCGTCCATGCGGGGCAGTTTGACATCCAGAACCGCGATATCCGGCATCCGACGGCTGAAGGCATCCAGCGCAGATTGGCCGTCGTTAAAGGTCTCCACTTCAAACCCTTCGGATTCCAGTGTCATCGCGACAGAGGTCAAAATGTTGCGGTCATCGTCTACAAGTGCAATCCGTGCCATGTCCGGCGTCCTATCTACTCATCTGGGTCAAATTTCGACGGATATTGTTTACTTTAGGATAGGTTTGCAACCCTTAAGTTTTAACTTTATGGCTTTTTGACGCCAAACTCCCCTAAATTAGGCAAAAATGCCACAGGACTATACGCGGGCTGCATTTGGTTGCGCTAACCTAAGGATGGTTGCGCTAACGCTGCAAAACAGCGCTTTTCCCGTTTGAAATCTGTATGTTATACAAATTCTGCGCAGTCCGAGTTGGCCCAGGGCTTGTGCGGCGGCTGTTGGCTCGGTCGTCAGGGTTGAAATCTAAAGGAATCGCCCTTTGGCGAGGATGGGAGCTAGCACAATGACACAAGGACGCGTGAATCCGGCCATGCGGCTGGAGCATCAGGGCATTTCGGGGCTAGGCCGGATTTATTACAACCAGATCGAACCCGCCTTGGTCAGCGCCGCCGTGCAGCGCGGCGAGGGCACGCTTGGCCTTGGCGGCGCGTTTTTGTGCGAAACGGGGCATTTCACCGGACGTTCGCCCAAGGACAAATTCGTGGTGCGCAGCCCGTCGGTCGAAGGGTCGATCTGGTGGGAAAATAACGCCCCCATGACACCCGCAGCCTTTGACCAGCTTTATGCCGACATGCTGGCCCATATGCAGGGCCGCGACTACTTTGTGCAGGATCTTTACGCCGGGGCCGATCCGATCCACCGCGTCGATCTGCGCATGGTGACCGAGCTTGCATGGCACGGCCTGTTCATCCGCCACCTGCTGCGCCGCCCAGAGCGGGCCGAGCTGGACAGGTTCTCGCCGGATTGGACGGTGATCAACTGCCCCTCGTTCAAAGCCGATCCGGCCCGCCATGGGTGCCGCAGCGAAACGGTGATTGCGCTGAACTTTGACGCCAAGCTGATCTTGATCGCCAACACCGCCTATGCGGGCGAGAACAAGAAGGCGGTGTTTACCCTGCTCAACTACCTGTTGCCGGAAAAGGGCGTGATGGCCATGCATTGCAGCGCCAACCATGCCATCGGCAATCCGGCCGACACGGCGGTGTTCTTTGGCCTGTCGGGCACAGGCAAGACCACGCTGTCGGCCGACCCATCGCGCACGTTGATCGGCGATGACGAACACGGGTGGAGCGATCGGGGCACCTTTAACTTTGAAGGCGGGTGCTACGCCAAAACCATCCACCTGTCCGCGCAGGCCGAGCCCGAGATTTTCGCCACCACCCACCGCTTTGCGACCGTGGTGGAAAACATGGTCTATGATCCCGAAACCTTGGCGCTTGATTTTGCCGATGACAGCCTGACGGCGAACACCCGATGCGCTTATCCGCTGGACTATATCTCGAACGCCTCGACCACGGGGTTGGGCGGGCACCCTAGGCATGTGGTGATGCTGACCTGCGATGCCTTTGGCGTCTTGCCGCCCATTGCGCGGCTTAGTCCGGCACAGGCGATGTATCACTTTTTGTCGGGCTTTACATCAAAGGTGGCGGGGACAGAGCGGGGGGTGACCGAACCGCAGCCGACCTTCTCGACCTGTTTTGGCGCGCCATTTATGCCGCGCAGGCCAGAGGTTTATGGCAAGCTGCTGGAAGAAAAGATCGCCAAGCACGGGGCCACGTGTTGGCTGGTGAACACCGGCTGGACAGGCGGCGCTTACGGCGTGGGCCAGCGGATGCCCATCAAAGCCACCCGCGCCCTGCTTGCGGCAGCTTTGGATGGGTCACTGAACACCGTCCCCTTCCGCAAAGATGCCAACTTTGGCTTTGAGGTGCCTGTCGCGGTGGCAGGGGTAGACGACGCCCTGCTCAACCCGCGCCGCACGTGGGGCCAAGCGTCAGACTATGACGCGCAGGCGCGCAAACTGGTGGCAATGTTTGCCGCCAACTTTGCGCAATACCTGCCCTTT
>JBAXLX010000008.1:0-28039 GCA_037134595.1 Pseudomonadota bacterium | reverse complement strand
GCAAAACGTCCCATCGGCGAACTTGGGCCAGACCGGGTTGCTGATCACATGCAGGATGTGCCCGATTGCGTGGCTGCTTTAATGGCAGAGCCAACAGTCCAGTTCAAAGCGGAATAACTCCTACACGTTTGCGGCAAAAGTATTTAATTCTGTCCGCCATCAGCGCCCATGGGACAGTTTTGCGTGATTGCGTAGCGAAAGATTCGCTGCTCATCTTGACCCCTGTTGGAGTTGAAGATCGTCCGCAGTCGCATAATTTGGAACCTGCGCGCTGACTTTGAAGCACAGGTCAATAGAATGTAGCGGTCAAACCACCTCGTGAGACCGGCGACCTCTGTGACGTAGATCATCAACCACTCGCGCGAGGATCGCTGTTCCGGTCACAGAATAAATTATCATGAACGGATAGCATGGGCCTAAATAGCCCACGTTGATGGCCCGCCATGATGTAATGTCAATATAGGCAATGATAAAACAACGCATGACTACAGATGCCGCTGAGGCGGTCGCTATAATGAATAACCAATCGCTCTGCCTGTGCCGCTTAAAATAGGCGAAATATAATAAAATACCCATCGTTGCAGTAAGGGAAAGGATTGGCACAACTATCTGAGCAAGCTTGACCGCAAATGAAGCTACCGGAACGGCTATCCCTTCAAGGAAACGCGGGTTGAGACCAGGTGTTGAATTTTGTTGGACAACATTTTGTTGGACAACATCTAAATATACAGACAGCGTCGCGGAGCCGGGGATTGGGCCCTTCACTGGAGCGGTTAACGAAATGGTCTGCCTTTCGCCGTTCTTTGCGCTTACCGCGAAGTCACATCTTTTTGCGGGACATTCGATCCACATGGAAAACCGCAGGGCATCGACACCGGTCTTACCATTATCTTTGAAATGCTTGACAACATCCGGCCCCGGCATCGTAGACAACTTCTGAATCTTGAATGGAGAATCTGCAACAGTCGTGATGGAAACTGGTCCGATGGTGCTCGCGACCCAGCCTGAAAGGAAAATCGTATCAGGGGAAGCATTTGCGCTCGGCATATCCACCACGACAGGTCCGATCAAGGCGTTCCAGCGTAACAATTCTGAACTTGCCCCCTCACTCCGCGCCGCGTTAACTCCGTCACTCTGAATCAGGGCGGTATAGATCAGTGAATTCCAAAACTGTCCAATGAGATCATCCATACGCATTGCCGTCAATTCTGGCGCAAGGGTGTCACGCTTCGGCCTGCATGTTAACTTACCAGTATCGCAAGCTTCATTTACCTCTTTCGCCAGTTCCGCATAGAAATCCCGCGCTGCTGATGCCGTAGCGTAATGACCCGTGGCTGCAACGACATCCCTGAAAGCCCAGATAAACCAACCACCAGCAATTTCTTTGGGGTAATCGGGTATGAGATTGGCCCCAGGCCGGGCCCATCCCTCAGACAATTTGGGCCAATAGTCGCGCATGCCCTTCGTTACGGGTACAATCTGGAACACGGATTGCAGAGCACTTTGCGGCACTGGAACATAGCCACTGGGATGAACTGCTCCGACGCGCATGAGTGCACCAATTGCAGCCCGAAATTCAGGCGATCGAAACTCAGACACAACGGCGACCCCATAGGCTGCATAGTTCGAAAGCACCACTGGCGAAACAATCGCAGCCATTGCCCCACCACCAATCAGGACCATCCGAATCTTGAACCGCCAGCCTGCGAAAATGCGCGCAATGCCGTGACGAAACAAACTGACGAAAGCCGCCACCCCAAAAAGAGTTGCAAGGATGGAAATTAGCCAAATATCTTCTTCTCGTGTTAAATATGCGCAGCCAGCAAAAAAACCAACGCCAACCGCAGACCAGGTCTGCGCCCGTGCATTTGACGCCGTAAGACAACCCATCGCGAATACGACCATGAAGATCGCCCAAGTGGGATAAAGAATGTCACGCAGGAACCGCCTACCAGGTTGAGACCATAAATGCGGATTGCAAAGTATCAAAATAAACAAGGCCGCAGCCACGGTTCTGGGCAAACCGATGCGCCATGACATGAGGAATAACATCCACCCTGCACCAAGATAAATGACAGCCTCAGTGAATTTGGCTTGTATCCCAACGGCGGCACTCATTGCCCCGACGATAGACACCATAGGCCCCTTTGCCAGGGTTCGATTATCATAATCCCCCAGCCAGTTCCCGTTCAGTATATTGTCCAGCCCGCGAAAAAAAAGTCCGTCATCGTGACCAGCGTTCACGATAGCGAAAATGGGAAGCCCTGAAGCAGCCAACAAAAAAAAGACTAAAGAAATGAAGATCGCACAATAAAAAAGATAGAAATCTACATTTCTATAATCTTTCATTACAGCCTCCTTGAGCTTCTTTCAAAACGCGTTTTCCATGAAGCAGCAAGTTACTGGTGCAGCCCAGAAGCCTAACGCTGATAACCTTGAACTCAAAATTGCAATCCTGGAGTGCCAATGTGGTTGCCTCCCGAAGCTCGGAAATCGACATAAGGTTCAAATTGGATTCCGAAGCGAAGAATTCCCGGCCTGTTTTTTTCATTATCTGCCTAAACCAAGGCTTTGGAAGCCAGTGAACAAGTGGGAGGACTGTATGGAACTCAATTGGGAAGAACCGGTTTGGGGTGGTTAGGAAAAAACTGTCTTTTGACACGCGAGCGCATTCCGCGATTAGCTTTACTTGGTTCTCAAATGAGCCTACGTGCTCTAGCACTGCCGAAGAGTGAACAACGTTAAAGGACTTATCTTCGAACGGCAAATCAAGTCCGTTAGCTTTGATAAACTTAAGTCCTGGATAAAGGTCTTCAAGAAAGGCCGCGTCGTCGAGTCCGACCGCTGTGATGCGCGACTTCTTAGGAAGCCAAGCCTCAACATAATTTGAACTCTCATAGCTTTGATCAGACGTCACCCCGACATCTAGAACGCTGACATCGTCTCTAATTTCGCACTCCTTTACGAATATAGAAAACATTCTGCGCCGTTGCCTCACTGCCATGCGAACTGGCAGGCTACCGGGCGTAGCAACAGTATAATCACTGATTGGAATATTTGTCATTTTGCGAATACCCATTTAAACGAGGCTGTGAATGCTATGATTCCGAGGAAAGCCGTTGTTAAAAGCGCGACAGTTAATGGCTGTGTCAGCCCCAACGTTTCTGCTGTCAAGCCTGAAGCAGCGGCGAAAATCAAACATAACGATTGCAGTATGGCGTATCTTGGGAGGCTGGTGGAGTGGTTCGATGTTGACTGAAACGTGAAGAGTTTTTGGCCGGTATACCCTAATCCAAAGCATAGGATGTAAGCAACAATACCTGCTAACCAGCTGGCCATACCAAGTTTCAAAAGAAAATAAAGAATTGCAAAATAGATCACAGCTGTGGCCCCACCCACAAACATAAAACGAATTGAAGTGCGTTGAAGTAATTGAATCAGAGGCTTTTTCGGAACCTGCTGGAAAGCGCTCATCATGAAAGTTTCCGTAAAATTGCGAAGAAAACACACGCCGTCGCAACTTGATCGTGTATGAATTTTGGGGTCGTTGGCAGCATGACTTGGTGTTTCACACGAACTTCCTTTCTTGCTTCTCGCTCTCGTTCTCTATGCTTTGACGCTCGCCACAAATTGAAGTGACCTATCAAATAGCCAGCCGAACGGAACCGGATAAAGACCTAATTTACCGTGCTATCGCACGAGCTGACACCCTGCCCCCTCGAAAACGTCCTTCCAACCATCTTCACTAAGATAATTATAGGGCAGGCGAACGTCATGCCCCCTATTCCCAACCCAATCCATAAAACGTAAAGTCTGTCGTGCTGCGAAGCCCGTGAGTAGGTGATCCTTAATTATAACACCTTTCTTTGAGACTCGTAGACATTCAGACAAAACTGCAACCGGATTGTCGGTATGATGAAGCACATCAACAATCATTACATAATCGAATGTTTTGGTATCATAGGGAATTTTCGTTCCGTTATAAATTATTGCTGGAATTGCAACCTTTGGGCGAAGGAAGACATCTACGCCTACTATATTGAGATCAGGGCGGTGGGACAGAATGCTGAGCGCAACTGTTCCGTCGCCGCAACCCACATCGAGTACACTTCCGCCAGTTTCCATCATATCGCAACAGGCTTTTGATAACACTTTTACGCGACGGTTCATCACTGTGACAGAGTGAAAGTTATTAAGTAGGTCTTTAAAAAACATTTCAGTCACACCATTTTTGCGGACACAAAGGCCCAACGTTTCATCAATAATAAGTTTACAATGGCTGTACCTACAGAAACTAATAATAAGGCAACTGTTGCTGGAACATACTCTAAGAGAAAAAACGGTGATGACCAGGATAAATTAAACCCCACGAATTGTAAAGTGAGGTAGCGCAGCAACGAAGTTTGGTGGGAAGTTTTTGCTAGAAAAGTAAACCGGTGGTGTCCCATGTAGACGACCGGCGTTAATACGAGGTTTGCGACCGCCCCGGCGATCCACTCTCTTTGTGTTGCGAAGGCTAAAAGATTCGCTAAGATCATGTAACTAACTGCTCCTAGTCGGCCGACGACGATATAGGCCAGAGTTGGTCTCACCACACCGCTCATCGCGTTGGAATCTCCACGATAGAGTTTAGGAAAGCGGTAAACGCAAGTTGCGCTCCAATGGTAATGGCAGCCATTGAGAGCACTAAAGCGCGCAGCATTTCGGAATATTCTAGTGGTCCGAACCCCGTTGAGGCCCACTGAATTGTGCAGCCCACGAGGCCGAAAAATCCACCGAACACGATCATCACCGCTACGACAAGCGTCCGCTCTAACGTCAAAGCAACCAGCAACCACGAAAACCGCGAGACCGGAAGAAGTTGGTTCGCTGTACCAAATCGTCGCGCCAGAATTGCGAAAGATATCGCCTGTATGCCAACGATAAAGAGAAATGTTGCCACAATAAACGTATGTATGTCAAAACCAATTCCACCGATCTTTTTCGCGCCTGGAAACAGTAATATTACTGCGCCAATCCCAAGCGAGATAAGAAAGAAACCAGGGTAGAGGAAAAGCCACCTCGGGCTATACATCAGCAAAAAGCTCAGATGCCGCCATCCGTCGCGCCACGTGCGCAAATGTGGTGGCCGAGAACGACCGTCTGGTTTCAAAGTTGTGGGCACCTCATCTATCCTGTATTTTGCAAGTGAGGCACGCACGATCATTTCTGAAGCGAATTCCATGCCAGTTGTCTGGAGGTTCAAAGAGCGGATCCTGTCGCGAGAAAATCCACGCAACCCACAATGGAAATCTCCTGTAGGGATTGAAAAAAACAGCCGCCCAACCCAGCTCAGCACAGGATTGCCAAGGTAACGGTGCAAGAACGGCATCGCGCCAGGTTCAATCCCGCCCTGAAAGCGGTTTCCCAACACCAGATCGGCACCGTCTCGTAATCTTTCAACAAACGGATCAAGCGCGGAAAAATCATAGGAATCATCCGCGTCGCCCATAATGACATACTTGCCCTGCGCGTCATCTAGGCCACCCAAAAGGGCCGCACCGTAGCCGCGCCGTGGCACATTCACAACCCGTGCGCCCTCAGCGTGGGCGATTTCCTGCGATCCGTCCATCGAGCCATTGTCTGAAATCAGAATTTCACCGTTTATCCCAGAACGCCCAAGGAAACTGCGGGCCTTACGGATGCAAATGGCGAGCGTTTCGGCCTCATTCAGGCAGGGCATCATTACGGTTAGTTCGATTGGCCGAACGGGTTCGCTATCTACGACTTGTGTAATTTAAGTGTGCCCCTCTCTTTTGGGACTCAGTTTAGCCCAATTTTCTCATGGAAGCAATGAGTGTCATGCGTCAGCAGGCTTGCTCAACCGTGGGAGTTGCAACGGACGTGCTGTGCTAGGGTAATCCCACCATTTTTAACGGGGTGAATTTGTGGACCTTAGGCGGCCATCTTCAGTTTCTTTGCGGGTGTTATGCCGCCGATGCCCATGTTGGGTCGGTCGTGGCTGTATGTCCATAGCCATTGCGTAGCGTGATGTTGGGCGTCCTCGATGCTTTCGATGATGTATTGGTTGAGCCACTCCTGCCGGACAGTGCGGTTGTAACGCTCGATATAGACGTTCTGCTGCGGTTGTCCGGGTTGGATATGTTGGATGGTTATTCCCATTTTCTTGTTCCAGATCAGAAGCTTGCCACTGGTGTATTCTGGGCCGTTATCAACTCGAATGGTGTTTGGCTTCCCACGCCATTCGATAATCCCGTCCAAACTGCGAATGACCCGTTCGGCTGGTAGCGAAAAGTCTACCGCGATCCCCAGCCCTTCACGGTTGAAGTCGTCCAGCGCGTTGAGCAGTCGGAATTGACGGCCATCTGCCAGTCTGTCTGAACCTCCCCGAGTTTACCGGAGGGTGATTTGTTCAATTATCACGCGATCATATCAAGAGTGTTCAGGTTTGCATAGAATGCCTCCTCTGCTTGTGCGGGCGGGATGTATCCGATGGGGCCGAGAAGGCGGCGGTTTTTATACCAATCGACCCATTTCAAGGTTTCCCATTCGACTTCGCGCATCGATTTCCACGGACCGATCTGGTTGATGACCTCGGTTTTGAACAGTCCGATGACGCATTCTGCCAAGGCATTATCGTAGGCATCGCCGACCGTTCCGACTGAAAGATCAATCTCAGCCTCGGCCAATCGCTCGGTATATTTAATCGACAGATATTGCGATCCACGGTCCGAATGGTGAACCAAGCTCTTGTTATGTGGCGTTTTTCTTTGCCAGATCGCTTGCTCCAGTGCGTCGAGAACGAACTGGGTCTTCATCGAAGTTGACGCACGCCAGCCCACGATCCGGCGTGCAAACACGTCGATGACGAAGGCCACATAGACTGTTCCAGACCAAGTTTGCACATAGGTAAAATCTGAAACCCACAGTTTGTTTGGACGATCCGCCATGAACAAGCGGTTCACCTTGTCATCTGGGCAGGGCTGTGATGTATCAGGCTGCGTCGTGATGACCTTTTTACCGCCAAGCACGCCCTTCAGGCCTAGAGCGTGTCGCGTTCAATTGCATCCATACCCTGCGGCCCTAAAGTAGTTTGAGCATTCTTGGCTTGTGAAGAGGTCGCAGACTTGTCCGACCTGTTTCCAGAGAGCCTGGTATGTCCTGGCAGCAGCCTTGCGGATCAGCGTCTTGAGCTTGGAGAATGCCATTTCTATAGGGTTCAGGTCGGGTGAGTAGGGCGGTAGGAAGATGATTTCGCAGCCTTTGGCCGTCAGCAGTTCGAGCACGCGGGGCGATTTGTGGGAGGAGAGGTTGTCGGCCACCACGACCTGACCAGGCTTGAGGGCGGGGGCGAGTTGCTTTTGCACATCGGTCTCGAAACTGGTGCGGTTCATGGCACCGTCCAGCACCCAGGGCGCGATTAGGCCGTCGTGACCGAGACCGGCGATAAAGGTCTGGGTATTCCAATGACCGAAGGGGGCATGGTCAATCAGGCGTTGGCCGACAGGTGCCCAGCCGGTGGTCTTGACGAGATTGGTCTTGAGGGATGTCTCAAAAATAAACACGAGCTTTTCCAGCGTGTTTGCAAAGGCAGGCTGGCGCTCTTCAATCCAGGCCTTGCGCCGCTCGGCCACGTCGGGGCGCACCTGTTCGCTGGCGAGCAGAGTTTTTTTTATGACTGAGGCCAAGCCGGTGCAGCCACCTGCCGACCGAACCGCGATGCACCGTTACGCAATGAACCGAGGCTAGCTCGACCACAATCTCGTCCAAGGTCAAGTCGCCTTTTTCCACCAGGCGCGCCCGCACCAATCGTCATATGGCGCGAGTTTGCTCCCGCGCCGCCCACCCCGCGCCCTGACGTCCAAGCCCCCACTCTCGCGCTTCAAGATCACCATGTCGTTCACAAAGCGCGGCGAAACCCGAAAGTGACGCGCTGCTTCACGATGCCCGTGACCCTCTTCCACAAAGTCAATGACCAAACTGCGAATCTCAATAGGATGTGCTTTAACCATTCCAAACCCCTGCATCTGGCAGGATCAGGGAATCACAAACCCGCAAAAATAGGAATCCTGAATCGGTGGAAGCGCGACGTGCTCTGAACCGCGACAAAGTGCCAGGCCCCCGCCATCAGGGCTGGACCGCCTCTACCCTCATCGGCGACCGCAAGCGCGGCACGGGGATCCTCTACAACGAGCTTTACCTTGGCCGCCTCATCTGGAACCGCCAGCGGTTCATCAAAGACCTCACAACCGGCAAGCGCCAGGCCCGCGCCAATCCACCAGAGATGTGGATCACCCAAGAGGTCCAAGACCTCGCCATCCATGACCTTGCCACTTGGGAGGCGGCCCAAAAGGCCCAAGCCAAACGCACCCGCGCCACAAGGCCAGACCGCCCGCGCGTGGATGTGGCCAACCGTCGCCCCAAGCACCTCTTCTCAGGCCTGATCAAATGTGGCGGATGCGGGGGTGGTGTCACCATGGTCAGCGGGCATTACTACGGCTGTGCTGCCAGCAAGAACAAAGGCACCTGTGAGAACCGTGCGCGCATCGCCCAACCACAGTTGGAAGAGGCCATCCTCTCATCCCTGCAGTCAGACCTGCTCACGCCAGAACTGACCCAAACCTTCATCACCGCCTGCGTGGAAGAGACAGTAAGCCTTAGCAAGGCCCAAGCCGCAGATACTGGCGCACTCACGGCCCGCATTGCCGCCACCCAAAACTCCATCACAAACATCGTCGATGCCATAGCATCCGGCCGCACCTCTGCGGCCCTCACCACGCGCCTAGCTGCCCTCGAAGATACCTTGGCCGAGTTGACAGCCCAAGCCGCGGCGCCAGAACAGCCCACAATCGCCCTGCCACCAGATATTGGCTAACACTACCAAGCCATGGTCCAAGACCTGCGCGCCCAACTGACCCATCCCGAGGCCATCTATGACGCCATGACCATCCTGCGCAGCCTCATCACCGAGATCACCCTGCAATCCCAACCCCAAGGCTGCGCCCTTACCATCACCGGCGCACTCGGCCCCATCATGCACCAGACCGCCCAGACGCAAAAAGCTCCCCAGGGGAGGCTTGTGTCAGAAACTGCGGTATTGTTGGTTGCGGGGGCAGGATACGGTCAAGCACCTACAATCGATATCGCGGCATGACGATTGGCGGCGATCAGAAGGCATGAATGCTGTTAAGGGCCATACCTGATGGAAAGACGTCAAACTTAAGATTGATGTAAACACTGTTGAAAATCAATGTATCACAACAGAAAGATTTCTGTGTTGACGCCAAAATGGCGTCCCAATAGCCAGAAAGGATACCAAGATGCCGCAATTCACTGGCAAGACCCTTCTTCTCACCGGTGCGCTAGGCACCGTTGGCCGCGCCATGGTAGCCCGTTATGCCGAAGAGGGTGCCAAGATCATCGCCCTTGACCGCCCAGATGCCGAGAACCCGCAAGCTTTGTTGGACGGCATTGTCAAAGGGGGTGCGCTATTTCGGTTGCGATCTGAACGATCTGGCGGGCACTGAAAAGGCCGTCACCGCCTTGGCCGAGGAAGTCGGCGGCATCGACATTTTGATCAACAATGCAGGCTATGTGGTTAACAAGCCTCATGAAGAATTTTCGATTGCTGAATATGAAGACGAGGTGCGCATCAACTCTTCTGCGGCCTTTGTGCTGATGCGGGTGTGCAGCAAGCATATGAAGGCCAAAAAGGCGGGCAAGATCATTAACATGACCTCGCTGACCCTGACCGGCCATTGGGACGGGTTTGTGCCATATGTCGCCTCGAAAGGGGCGATGTACGGCTTGGTCAAGTCGATGGCGCGCGAATTGGGCGTACACGGCATCAACGTCAACGGCATCAATCCCGGCGCGATCGTGTCGGAAGCCGAATGGCGGCACTTTGGCGACAACCGTGAAAAGTATCATCAGTGGATCTTGGTAAACCAAAGCTTGAAGCGCCGGATTGAACCGGTGGATATCGCCAATGCGGCGGTGTTCTTATGCTCGGAACAGGCTGCTTTGATAACAGGTCAAGATATTCGCGTTGACGGGGGCTGGTGACCGCGACTTGACGCGCCCTGTTTTGCAATCTCGTGAAACTGTCCCGTGCGTTGATGGAGGACAAAAATCAACGCGCCTGTTCCAAATCATGCGAAGACGGACATAACCGTGACAGGTCCAGACACCGGAAATGTGGTTTCCGGCGTAATTGGATTGCGAACATTCATCCACAATCTTTGTCCTGAAGCGGTGATTGTCGTGGGTTGGATGGAGTTCATCCGTGCGGCCGTCGGCGTGCATCTCCATAAGTTGACGGCGAAATTGCTGCCGAAGGCGTGTCTGCTAGAGACCCGCCGCGCGGTGGTTGTAAAAAGCGTAGGCCAGTAGCCGACCTTTTTGTTAACACTGGCCCACCCATAATATATTTGTTACATATTTTGCGATAACAATCTTTAACTATTAACAACCTTTCACAACCAATCAAATCCACAGTGATTTATGGTTGGACGCTAACTTCAAAATCTGGACAACGCCTTGAATTACATAACGAATCTCAAGTCGTTCTCGCGGGCCGTAGCTTTTGCGCTTATTTCCGGCACGAAGGAAATAAGTGACAATCTTGCCTTGGCCGCGTTGCTTTTTTCAGGAGGTCTGAGCCAGGGCTACCCAATCGCGGCCATGCTGTTCTTGTGTGGAACAATCATTATCCGCGCATCCGTGGGCCTTCTTAGCATGGTGCCGCATGCGGTCGGCAGTCCGGATCACAAGACCGGGATGTCCATCATCGCTGGCTTGCTCGGCGGTATTATGGCCGCGACCCAAAACCCACAAGTTGGTATCGCAACGGCGTTCGCGATATGCGGCGCAACCAGTATCTTGACTGGCATCGTGTTTTCCATCGTCGGAATTTTTCGTTTGGCGCATTTCGCAAGGCTGTTACCTTATCCAGTCTTGGGCGGATTCCTAGCCGGCTCTGGTTGGCTTTTGGCGCGCGGCGGCTTCGTGATGGCGATACACGCTGAACATGATAAACATTTGACTGATTTTTGGCATTTTTTCGATTTGATGTGCGACCCGCACCGGCTGGCTGTCGTTGTACCTGCACTGTTGCTCGCGATTGTCATGTTTTTTGTTGTTAAGAAAAAGGCAAGCGCTGCTCCGATGGTTATCATCGGTAGTATTGCTGTGTTTTATATTGTGGTCCAACTCTCAGGGCTTGGCGTGGCCTCCGTACGGAGTTTTGGGTGGCTGCCCGCCCTTCTTGAGGATGGCGTGGCATTGCGACCAAATTTTTCACTCGTTGGTTTGATTGATTGGATTTTTGTTCTCAAGGCTCTTCCGTTGATGTTTTTCGCCGCAGCCCTTAGCACCGTCAGCATGCTTTTGAATATCAGCAGCTTGTCCTTAAGGCTTCGCGCAGACGTGAATGTAAATCGGGAAATGATTACCACCGGTTTGACCAACATCTTGATCGGAAGTTTTGGTGGAATGGCTGCTTATGTGAGCGTGAGTTCTACCTCTCTGGCCTACCGGCTGGGAGTTGGCCAGAAAATCGCCGCCGTTTCAGCAATTTCTTTATTGGTATTGGCTGTGGCATTCGCCGGCCCTATGACATCTGCTGCGCCGATTTTCTTGACGTCGGGCATGATTTTATATGCTGGAATAGATTTTCTGGTTGAGTGGCTTATTGCAAGCAAGCGGCGACTGCCACTTCTGGATTGGCTGCTAATATTAGCAATTTTCTCAGTTATTGTTTTTTTTGGCATCTTGCCGGGTATTGTTATAGGCATCTTGCTTTCTGTCGTGCTTTTCGTTGTCAATTACGCCCGCATTCCTGTTATCCGAACATCCGGAAACATCAAGGATTGGCGAAGCCATGTGGATAGATCCCCTGAAGAAAGTGCAAGTCTTGGGAAAAGGGGGGGAGCTTGTGAAATAATCAGTTTGCAAGGTTATCTTTTCTTTGCGACGGCAGAAGCAATCGTTGATCAAGTTCGCAAGCGATTGAAAAATGAGGTCTCTGGCCCATTGAAGTTTTTGGTCCTGGATTTCAGCCATGTAGGGGGTTGTGATTTAGCAGCAATTGTTGCTTTCGCAAATATTATCAATATCGCCTCAAAGAACCAATTCCTTGTGCTGCTTTCCGGCATGACAAATGAAGTACGCACACTTTTTGATCGCTCAGGAATGATCTTTCTAAACTCTGAGATCGTTTCAGATTTTAAAGATGTTGACCATGCAATCGAATTTTGTGAAGAAGCGATATTGGCTGACGGGGCATTTGAAACTGAGGGCTTCGGCAATGATGCAATGTCTTTTCTAACTCTCAAAATCGGCGAACATGCAGACCTAACAGCGATCCTTGATAAGTTTCGTGCGCTGCATCTGACCCGTGGGGACTATCTCATCCGAAGGGGCGAAGCTGCAGATGATGTTTTTATCATCTTATCCGGTCGCGTTCATGTGCAAATTGAACTGCCCAATGGCCGCACACTGCGTTTGCGCACCATGACGCCTGGCGCCATTGTCGGCGATATTGCCCTTTATACCGGTCAGCGCCGAACCGCCGATGTTGTCATTGACGAAGATACGACGGTTTTGTGTCTTTCTGCGGCGGGATTGGCGGAGATAGAGCAATCCTTTGGCAATCTTGCCGCCGCCATTCACAGAATTTTCGCTCGCACCTTGGCGGAAAAACTGGTCCTGGCAAATAACGCGATCCGCCTTGCTCAACGTTAGCGCCAAATTCAAGCGGGGCGAGATGCATGAACCTTGCCATATGCCATCCTGAGCAATGCTTTCACCCCGCATCTGCGGTCAGCGAGCGGCCAAGTGGCCAGCTTTCTGGACGCGATGATACGGCGAATCGTCGGGTACGCTAAGCGCGCAGGAGGGTACAGACCCTTAGGGGTCATCTGGCCGCCTAGGTTTAAATCTCGGCACATGAAAGCAGACGCGGCACCAAGAAACCACAAATCATTAGATTGAAACTTTATTTGGGTGAATGAACTCTCCTAAGGTATCTAGCGGTCCTTGTGTTTCGGTCGCAGATGCCATGGTATCTTCGGTTTGCTCGGCGCTTAGGGCTATCATATATCTTGCAGATTGCCTTTAATGCTTGTGCCCATGGTGTGGCGCCTGTGATCTCCCGTTGGCACCTTCACCGCCTGCGGCACAGGACCCGCCGTCCTTGACCAGAGATTTTCAAAAGCGAGTTGACAGTTTCGCACATCACAGCGCGTCAGGAAATCGTTAACGCGACGCTCAGTTGATAGCCATAATTGCGGACCGCGTTTATGGGCTGGCCCATCGCCCCCGCAGCGATCAGTTTTTTGCGCAGCCGTCCGACCTGAACAACAAAAGATCCTTTGCTGATTGTTTCTGACCGATGATCACGGGTTTCGATTTCCTTTATGGAGAGCCGATGACCCGGAGCTTTGACGAAAGCCTCCAAAAGGTTCGCCTCGCCGGATGTTAAGGTCAGCGTCCCCGATGGACCGCTCAGGGTCATCGCCATTACGTTCAGTACCAAAGACCCCTTCGCGGAGGCATCGGGCACAATACGTCGGGCAAGAGCCCAGACTGACGCGCATAATTCTTGCGCCGAACTGGGCTTGCCCAAGTAGATGTCAGCACCACTTTCGTAGCCTGCCTTACGTTCCTCAGGCGAACCGCGCGCTGTCAGCATGATGATCCCCAGCATCGGCCAAGCGGTCCGCAGACGATGCGCCAAAGACAATCCACCTTGGCCCGGCAAGCCCAAATCTAAGACCAGAATGTCAACAGTTGCAACGCTGCAGTTGGCAATAAAACTTTCCGCACTTTCAAAGGCGACAACATGGTGTCCATCACTGGCCAGCAAATCCACCAGCGACTCTCTCAAATCGGTAACGTCTTCGACGATCACGACATTCAACATGGCAACCATAACCGAAATCGCGCTCGGCCTCCCTCTGGTTCGTAGCGAATTTCCCCACCCAAATTCTGGGCCAACCCTTTCACGAGGTAAAGACCAATTCCTGAACCTATTTGTGACATGGCGCGACTGCTTCGGTAGTATTTTTCAAAGACATGAGCAGGGTCAGGCAAGCCGGCTGAACCAGCGTCATTTTCGAACCAGATCACCTGCTGATCCGAGGTCTTTGGCAGCATGGCCACATGAACAATTGAGTCGGGCGGCGAATACTTCAAGGCATTTTCGATCAGATTGCCAAAAATCACCTTTAGCAAGACAGGATCACTGTGCAAGATCGTGTCTGGTTGTATCGTCAACTGGATGCGTGCTCCAGAAGGATTTGCTTGGCACAATTCCGTTAGGATCGACGCGGGCACACAGGGTTCACAGGCAACGACCTGATCGCGCATATCCATCCGTAAGGCTTGGCTGCAGCGTTCTATCACAGATGTCAAATTGCTGATCGCCGCGTTCACGCGTGACAGTTGTCGTGGCCCAAAGCCAGGTGTTGCAGAGGAAAGACTAATCACGGCCATCGCATTCTTGGTTTCGTGCGTCAGCATATCGATAAATTTAATCAAAGACTGGTTTTGCGCATGCTCAAGTTGGGTGAGCATTTCGAGTTCAAGGTTCAAAGATTTTGCTTGCTCTGCTTCTGTAAGAAGATGCCTTGAAAGCGAAAGTAGGAAGCTACCCATTAAGGCACCAGATGCCAGTCCATAGGTATGCAGACCCCATTGTGCATAAGTGTAGCCTTGCCAAAACCCTGCAAAGGTAAGAACCCAAGCAGATAGCGCCAAGTTAAACAAAGAGTAAATGACCTTCAGGGTTAACAACCCTGGTGGGGCGTTTTGCCGCGCCGTAAATACATTGATCAACAACAACAACGGTCCAATACCAATCGCGATTGCATTCAACCCTAAGGCCAAAGAGAATTGCTTGCTCAAAAACAAGATAATGGATGTCGCATAAATTAAATAGAGGGCATCTAACAACATCAGACTCAGTCGTGGCGGATCGAAGCGAGCAAGCATGGTCCTGTGAAAGGTTGTTGTGAGAATCGACGCTAAAATAACCAAGCCGCGATTGGCCATGTATACCGAGTCAACAAAATCGATTGGTACAAAGACATCTGCATAGCCGAAATGAATGGTGTTATGCGCAATCCAAGCGGCTTGCATCGCCGCGAACAACCAAAGCAATATCTCGTCCGTCAACAAGGCCAAGCGAGTGGCCCAAATCATCAGGGCGAGCATAAGGCAAAGATAGCTGATCTGGAACATATCACTGAGCAAGGTCACGCGGTCAGCATCCGCTTCTGGCAATGCAGACAGTTTAACCCCTAAAGCGCCTTTCGATGCCACTCTGACCAAGTAAACCCCGCCATCCATCGCAGGATTTATTCGCAATGCGCGCGACGAGAACCGCAAGTTTGGGTCAATGAGACGGTTAAGTCCGCCGGCATATGTCGCGCGCCATCCGTTAGCCTCGGTTGGCTCTGGCACATACATGGTGATTTCGTCCAAACTTGTTGGCCGCACCGTCAGTTTGTAGAAATCTTGGCCTGGAACTGGGGGCACATGCAGCCTAATCCAGAAGGCCGAACTGGTGTAACCTATAAGAATAACGCGATTGGCTGGACGAAAATCCCCCGTTTCTATCTGATCTACGGTCAGGGCAGCCGTAGGATCCTCTAGGATTTCGACTTTCTCAATCAATTCGTTCTGCGAGGTTCTCACGGCAGCACTAACAATGCCCAAACAGATCAAAACGCCCAAGCCGACCAAAAGGCTTGTCAAAATGGCATTGCGTCTTGTGGCGAATTCACTCCGCAAATGTCACCTTTCTCGGTTTCAACGTCACATAGTAAGTAGAGACGGTAACGAACGGCTGGCAATGGTTAAATGGCGCACCACCGCAACCTTGGTTTGTTTGTGCCACAAGCCCGGCGTCACCGCGCGGCGGCATCGCCAACTTAAGCAACCCTAGTCTCGTGCCACATCGTACGAAGGGCCGCGCCAAAATCTGCTGCATAGCGATCGGCGTCCCAACCCGGGCAGGTCAGCAGCCTTGCGCGCAAGCCGACCTTAAGCGCGAGCAACGCCTTTCTGTCCTGCCCAAGGGATATCGCTTTCGCAACAAAGCTGGCATCATCCTGTGCAATCCATTCGGGCAAGCCTGCCGCCGACATGAAACTTGCGCCCATGCGAGAAACGAAATGCCCGCCTTGCAGTGTCAAGACCGGCACGCCCATCCAAAGAGCCTGAAGCGTCGTGGTGCCGCCACAATAGGGAAAGGGGTCAAGCCCAATATCGACCTCGCTGTAAGACTGCATCATCACCTCAAGTCCCACGGGCCCTTTACAGATCACACGCTTGGCGGAAATACCCTGCTGTTCGAAAAGGCTGTGGAAGCGGGCCACCGCACCCGCGTCTTGGAAACTGGGCGCACGCAGCAGCAAACGCGCGTCGGGCATAGCCTTAAGCACATCAGCCCAAAGGCGGATCGTGCGCGGCGTCAGTTTGGTGATCGTGTTAAAAGAGCCAAAGGTCAGTGGCCGCCCGCGGGATACTTCCGCAAAGTTCGGCAAGGGATACTCGACCTCTGGCGCAAAACAGAACACCGTATTCGGCAGGCGCATCACCCGTTCACTGCACAGATGATCGCCCTCAGGCGGCGTGACCACTGGGTCGCCGATCAGCCAGTCAATGTTTGGAACGCCCGTGGAACCGGGATATCCAAGGAAACTGGCCTGCACCGGCGCCATACGTTGCGCAAAAGCGCGCAGAGCGCCGCCCGCGGTATGGCCTGCAAGGTCGATCAAAATGTCGATGCCGTCCGCATGAACGAAACGCGGCAGCTCGGTCGTGGTCACGTCGCGCCAAGCTCCCGCGCGGCTGCGCGCCAGTCGGGTTTGATCGTCGACAGTTTGTCCTGTCGCATAGATGGTCAAGGGAAAGTTTGCATGATCCCAACGGGCAAGAAGCGGTTGCAGAAAGATGTTGACCGGATGTTGGTGGTGTAGATCACCGCTGACCATGCCGATCCGCAGCGGGCGGTCGGAGTCAGGATCCGCCGTGAAACTTTCGCGCGGCCGCGCGTTCTGGCCCCAACCAGCAAAAAGAGCGCGGTGACGGCGGGCCACCTCGTCCGGGGTCACCGTGTCGGCATAAAGCAAGCTCATTGCGGCGTTGGGTGCAAAGCGATCATGCCCTTCGGCGACCAGACCCGCATACAGCGAGAGGGCTGTCTGCGCGTCTCCAATTCGGTTGGCGATCGAGGCCCGCAGCGCCGTGCTGCTGGCCTGCGGCACAGCGCCAGAGGCTTGCGCACCGTCCAGCGAGGTCAAGGCATCTTCCAAAAGCCACGACTTCACCTGCATATCGGCCAAATCAAGATGGGCTTGGGTGTCGTTGGGATACAAAGCTGTCAAGCGTTTCAGAATGGCCACCGCCTCGGCCCAGAAGTTGAACCGGTAAGCGAGGTGCGCGAGCGTTCGCAACTGCGCGCTATCTTGCGACGCAGACAGCGACTCCATCAGCGCCTGCGCTTCTGGGACCATCCCAAGACGTAGGAAAACTTCGGCCCGATCAAGGTCGATCCCTGCGATCAGATCATTTTGCCCCGCAAAAAGCCGCGCCTGCCGCAAGGCGTCCAGCGCTTTTGGCAGGTCTGCGCGCTCTATGCGAAAACGGGCCATGTCGCGGCACAAATTTGCCATCGCCAGCGCTGGTTCTGCCCCAGCCTCGGCGCGGTCTAAAGCCCGCTGAAAGGCGATTGCGGCCTTTTCTGCCGCAAGGACACCTGATTGCTCGTCCCAAAGCCGCGCCAAGGCAAGCGCGGGTCTGGGGTCAAGCGGGCGGGCCTCCATCGCACTGGCATAATCTAGAGCGGCCAAATCATGGTCGCCAAGGGCCCGCAGCACGTTGCCACGTTCCAAAAGCGCGTCGAAATCCTTCGGTTCCAGGGCCAACGCCGCATCATAGGCGGCACGCGCGCCCATCTCTTGCCCCAGACGCCGCAAAGCACGAGCTTGCAAAACATGGGCCACCAGCAGATCCGGCGACAACTCGACGGCGCGTAGGGCCCCATCGTGGGCCTGTTGGAACAGGCCCGCCTTAAAGGCAGCATTGGCCGCGTTGAAGGCAGCGGCGGCTTGGGGTGAAATGGCCATGTCTGAACCCCCGGTCAGATTGTCTGCCCAGTCGGGTCGGGCAAGGGTTCGGGGCGCACGGCAAAGCGGATTTCCTCGGTGCGAAAGCCAAGCGCCATGGGGCGGATGACATTAGGCATCACAACGACGTCATAGATTTCTTCAACAATCCCCCTGATTTCCAGCCGATGCTCTATATCGCCCGTGCGCAGGTTCACGACGCAAATTGCGCATTGTGCCGCCGCATCCTCACGCAGCAGACGTTCGTTCAGCGCCAAACCCTCAAAGGTGCGGTTCTCGCGGGGGCGCGACAGGCCAATCACGGCGTGATCGCCCGCAAAAGACAGGCCCCGCGCAAAGCCGGGCAGAAAACAGATCGGCTCGAACCGCCCACTGGCCTGATCTACGCGGCCAAACTCACCGGTGCCCGCTTGCAGCATGTACAACGTGCCTTGATGCAGGCGCGGTGAATGCGGCATCGACAGACCCGCGACCACAACCTCACCGCTTGCCACATCCAGCACCACCCCACCATCGCGGCGCTTTTCGCGCCAGCCTTCAAAGACATTGCTGCGTGACAGGCAGGTCACAAAGGCGGGTTTTCCTGCCTGCATGGCAAGCCCGTTCAGATGGCAGCGATCTTCTGCCGCCAGTTTCGAGATAAAGGGTGGCCGCCACACTTCGCGAAAGCTGCCGCGTTCGGCCAATGTGGCAAGGCAATTGAAGCGGGTCGCCACAAAAATCGGGCTACCATCAGCGTCTTCGTGGATGTCATGGATGTCGATGTCGCCCGTGGTATGGCCGGTGACGGGCACATAGAGGGCGTCATAGCCGTCACGGATCTCGCCTGGCTCCAAAAAGTTCTCAAAGCGCCACAACTGGTTCAAGGCACTCATCCAGAACCGTCCCGTGCTTATGCCCAGACCCATGGGGCGTTCAAACGTGCGCTCAAAAACTGACAAACGGCCATCCTGCCGCATCCCAAGCAAGAAGACCTTACCCGCCTGATAGGTCGACACGACCAAGCTTGCCTGTGCGCCCTTAAGCCACGCGGTGAACAGGCGCGAGCCGTTGAATTCCAGTTTCGGTTCGGTCATGGCTGGGCCTTTGCAAAAGGGGGCTGGGACGGGCTATTCACGAAAGGCGCGATCTCGCACCCGTTCAATGGGTTGCAGAAGATAGTCTATCACGCGGTGATGGCCCGACAGGATGTCGATTTCAGCAGCCATACCAGGAATGACGCGCGCCTGTTTGCCATCGGCATCATACAGCGCGCCTTGGGTTTGTATGACGACGACAAAGACTTCGGCCTCGTCGCGTTCGGTGCGGCGCACAGCATCCGCCCCGATGCGCAGGATTTTGCCTTCTAACGCCCCGTACCGCGAGAATTCGTAAGCCGTCAGCTTGACCTTTACCGGTTGGTCGGGGCGCAGAAAGGCGATGTCCTTGGGCAGCACATAGGCTTCGACCAGCAGGGTATCATCCAGCGGCACGATCTCAGCCACATCTTCGCCCTCACGCACCGATCCGCCCAAGGTGCGCCGTTGCAAGCGGTTCACAATGCCCGCAACAGGCGCACGCAGCACGGCGCGCGCGGCCATGCTTTGCAATGCGGGCAGGGTTGGGCGCAGGGTGGCCAAGGCGGCGGTGGCCTCAGACAGATCGCGCAGCGCGTCAGAGCGGAACTTGCTGCGGGCGGCTGTCACCTGATTTTCCACCCCGACCAACGCGGTTTCCAGTTGCGCAAGTTTGGACTGCGCCGCCGACAATCGGCTGGCGGCATCCTCTTGCTGGCGCTGAAGCGTCAACAAAGAGGTGCGCGGTTCAGCCCCGCTTTCGACAAGCGGCGAGACGATCGCCATTTCTTCTGCTAGCAGGGCTTGAGCGCGGCTTGCAGAGCCGATTTCGTTGCGCGCCGCTGTCTGTTCTTGACGGCGTTGTTCGCGTTGTTGGGTCAGCACGGCCATATCGGCCTGAAGCGAGGCGGCGCGCCCGTCATAAAGCGCTTGCTCGCTGGCCAGAAGTTCGGGGGCTTTGGCCTGTAGATCGGCTGGAAAGACAGGTTGGGTGCCATCTATTTCGGCAGACAGCCGCGCCATTCGGGCTTGCAGGGCAAAAGCCTTTTGCGCCTCTTGATCCAACTGGCTGGTTTGCACCAGCGCATCCAGTTCCACCAGCGGCGCATCAGCCGCCACGGTGTCACCCTCTGCCACATAGATATGCCGGATCACGCCAGCTTGGGCCGCTTGCACTTTTTGCACGTCACCAGCGGGCACGACCCGCCCAGGTGCACGGGTGACATCGTCCACCTCAGTCACGCAAGCCCAGATCAGGGCAGCCGCAAGCAAGGCCACGACCGCCAAGAGCAGGGCCGAGGCGCGCAGCGGGGTTTTGCCTTTCAGATCGCGCACCAAAAGGTCAAGGTCACGCTGGGTACTCATGACGCGGCCGCGCTGTCAGGGCGGCGGGTAAACTGGCTTTTGGGGCCATCGGCCACCACTTTACCGGCGTCAATCACGATCACCCTGTCCACCAGCTCCAGCAGACTGGTGCGGTGGGTGATCACGATCAGGGTGCGACCGCTCAGCGTGCCTTTGAGCCGTTCGATCAGCGCCGCTTCGCCGGGGACATCCATCGACGCGGTGGGTTCGTCAAGCAGCAAGATCGGGGCCTGCCCCATCAAGGCGCGGGCAAGAACCACCGCTTGGCGCTGGCCGCCCGATAGGCCCTGCCCGCGCTCTCCCAAGCGCATATCATAACCCGCCGGATGGCGAGAGGCAAAGGCATCAACCCCCGACAGACGGGCCGCCCGCAAGATATCCTCGTCTTGCGGGCGCACAGACCCCAAAGCGATGTTCTCGCGCAGAGTGCCCGATATTAGCCAGGGGTCTTGCAAAACTGTGCCGATGTTGCGCCGCAGATCGGCAGGATCAATCTGGCGAATGTCGCTTCCATCGGCCAAGATTGCCCCGGCACTGGGCTGATAAAGGCCAATAGCCAGCTTGGCGATGGTGCTTTTGCCCGACCCGATCGGGCCAAGGATCGCCACCCGCTCGCCTGCCGCAATGTCAAAACTAACGCCGTCCAGCGCCAGCCCCTGCTGGCCGGGATAGAAAAAGCTGACCCCGTCAAAGCGCAACCCCCCGGCCAGATGCGGGCGCGAGAGGAACTGGCGCGCTTCGGGGCTTTCCACTGGCGCTTTCATCAAGGCATCCAGACTGCGAAAGGAACTGCGGGCCTGATAATAGCGCGACAGGGTCTGACCGATCAGGGTTAAAGGGGCCAAGGCACGGCCTGTCAGCATGACGGACGCGATCATAACGCCCGAGGTGATATGCCCCGATGTCACCAAAACCGCGCCGTAAGCCACGATCACAATCTGGGCGGCCTGCTGGACAAACCCGGTAAAGTTCAGCGCCCCTTGCGTGATCGCACGGCTTTTCAGCGCATAGATCGACTGGCGCTGAATGGCGTCAGCCCAGCGGGCGCGGATCTGCGGGGCTGCGCCTGCAGCCTTGATCGCTTCAATTCCCGAGAGCGCCTCGACCAGCACGGTTTGTTTGCTTTGCCCTTCGGCCAGAACGCGGTCCGACAAACGGCTTAACAAGGGCTGCATCCCCAGCCCTACGGCCAAGACCAGCGGCACCGTCACAGCGGGCACGGCGGCCAAAGGCCCGCCCAGAATATAGATCGCCACGATAAAGATCACCACAAAGGGCAGGTCCACCAAAGCCACCATCGTAGCCGAGGTGAAGAAATCGCGCAGCGATTCAAACTCGCGCAAAGTGGCCGAGACGGCCCCGACCGACCCTTTGCGCGCGCTCATCTCGGTTGCCAGCACATGGTCAAAAATGCGTTGGCCCATGGCCAGATCGGCGCGCTTTCCGGCGTGGTCGATAAAACCCGACCGCAGGGTTTTCAGCGTCAGATCAAACCCCAAGGCAATCCCAACCCCGATGGTCAGCGCCACCAGCGACTCGGTCGCGCCCGCGGGCAGGATGCGGTCATAGACCACCATCGAGAACAGCGACGTCACCATGCCCAGAATGTTGATCATCAAAGCTGCCAGCGCGATTTGCAAATAAGCCCAGCGATTGGCGAGGAGGGAGTCGTAAAACCAATGCCCACGCGTGCCTGCGTCACGGTCCTGAACCCCGCGCCGCACATCGGGCTTCAGGATCAAAACATGGCCCGTCAGATGAGCGGCAAGGTCTGCCAGCGGCACATCCACCAAATCGGCGTCGCGGCGTGGGTCGTAGATCATGGCCACCCCGCCCTCGGTGCGGTGCACAACCGCGGCGTCACCACTGTGGGTCAGCACAATGGCCGGGGTCAGGGCGGCGTCTAGCCCCAAGACCGGATGCACGCCAAATGCCGCGCGCAATCCGGCCTGTTCAACTACCCCGATCATGCGGCGCACATCTTGGGCAATGCCCATGGCCTGCCCCTCGGCCGACGGGTCCGCTTGCAAAGCGCCCAAGGTCAAGGGGCGGCCGTGATGGGCGGCAACGTGCAAGACGCAAGCCTCTAATGTGCTGGCCTCTAAGGCGCTGCCAGTTGGCGACAGGCTCGGCCCCGCCGCAGGTGGGGGTGCCACACGGTCCATCCGCATCACGGATGCACCTGATAGGCGGCTGGTTGTTCGGGCAGCACAATGCCAAACAAATCCAAGATATCGCCCGAGGCCGCCAAAATCGCATAGCCCACCACGGCGCGGTCATGGTCAGCCTGTATCTGCACCCGTTCAGAGGACAGGGATTCGCGCTCGGCATCGAGCAATTCGATCAGGTTGCGGGTGCCGGCTTGAAACTGGCTGCGGGCGATGTCCAGATTGGCCTCGTTTGCGGCGGCGGCATCACGGGCGGCCTTAACACGGCCCTCAATCGCGCGCTCTTGGGCCGTCAGAATGCGCAAACGGCTGTCCAGCTCGCGGCGGGTGGCGTCAAGATCGACACGGCGCGCATCAACTTGGGCTTCGGCTGCGGCGATGCGGGCCTTGCGCCCGCGCGCCTGCGACAGCGCTTGTTGGGCGGCTAGGCCAGATACGACACGCTCGCCCGGTATAGCGCCGAGCGACAAAGACACGGCGGGCACCCGTCCGGCCAAGGCGGCGGCGCGGTCGGCTTCGGCGGCGAAAACCTCGGCCTGTGCGCGGATCAACAACGGGCTGCCTTCGGCCCCGGGTTGCGGCAGGCTAGGCGCAAGGGGTGGTAAAGCCATATCGGGCTTGGGTGGGGTGCCGAAGGCTTCGGCAAAGATGGCCTCGGCCTGAAGGACATCCGACTGCGCCATGGCCAAGGCGGCGCGGTCATTGGCCAGACGGCTTTGGGCTGTCAAAGCCTCGGCACTTGACCCCAGCCCCGCCTTGCTACGCGCCTCGATCTTCGCACTGGTGGCCTCTAACGCCAGCAGCGAGCGTTCTGCAGCATCCGCCAAGGCCCGCGACGTGACAACCTGCGCCCAAGCCTGCACCGCACGAAGCGCCGCACTGGAGGCTGCATCGACCCGCCCGACCTGACTGCCCAAAACCCGTGCCTGCGCCGCCGTTTGGCGCGATGCGCTGGCCCCACCGTCATAAATCAACTGCGACAGGCTGGCAAAAGAGCCAACCGAAAAACCCGGCTCTCCGGTTGAATGCAGGCCAACCGAAACCTGCGGCAGGAAGGGGCCGCTTTCTGCCAAAAGGCTGGCTTGCGCTTGCCGTAGGGCGGCGTCGCCGTGGCCCAGATCGGTGCTGGTGGTGACGGCATGCGCCACAGAGCGACCAAAGTCACCCTCGGCCAAAGTTGCCCCCACCCTTGCGTGACGCGCGACAACGGCGCTTTGCAAAGGGGCCAAATCTGGCGGCTTGGCACAGCCCCCTAAAAGGGCTGCGGTCACGGTCACAAGAACAAGAAGGGTTGGCTTCACGATGGGGTCAATCCGGGAATGAAAAGCGCCTCTCCATCGCGCGCTTGTGCGGACATCAGGGCCGAAAGGAACGACGCGCCTGATTTCGCGCGTTGGGGCAAAGGCGCTTTGGCTTGTGGGGCTGCGGCCAAGTGGCGTTCAGCCTTGGCCATCCATGCCAAATGGGCGTGCGAAACAAGGGCCGCATGCACCAACCCCAAGGCCCCCGCTCGGCGCAGCGACACCACGGCGGCTTCACTTAGCGCGGCTGTCGCCTCGGGGTCGATGACGTAAAGTGCGGTGTCACCTTGCAAAGGCCGCAACAGGCCCAAGGCTTGCACCGCAGCACTGGCGCTGGCCGTCGCAGGCAAGGCCAAAGCATGCGCTTGCAGCAAGGCAGCCATCTGGGCGGCAGATGGGCTAAGGGCAGAGGCATCGCCCTGCCCTTGCGCAAACACCCATTGCGCACCCGAACTGTCCGCCGTCACATCGGCTTGCCAATGCAGGGCCAACGCCTGCCCGCCACTTGGCACCGCGACCAGATCGAACGGGTAGGCTTGCAACCGCGTCGGCAGCCAAGCTGCGTGCCACTGCCCCTGCGGCCCGATGAAGGGCGAGGCTCCACCCAGCCCAAGGCGCAAAAGCACCTGCGGCATCATCCCACCCGCCCCCGCTTGAAACACCACAGGCAACGAGGCGGCGGCAACAGGTGCCTCGGTCAAAGTGACGGGAACACAGCGCAAACCATGGGCAAAGCCGAATCCTTCAGGCCTACGCCAAACCCTCGCGCCATGCCTTTGCACGCTCACCGCTTCGGGCAGGCGGTGGTCTGGCGTTTCCATCTACAAGGTCACATGGGATGCGACGAGGTCATCGAGCTTGATGTGATCCAGGATCACAAAGCTATCCGCGTCAATCGTCAACTTGGTGTCCTGCCCGCCGGGACCATCGGCCGTAAGATGCGCCTTAAAGTCCTCGAAAGTGGCATACCCCAGCGAACTCAGATCCAGCTTGTCCCCATCCGAGAAGGTGAAATCGACCACATGCGTCGTGCCATCGACATTGCGCAGGGTGAACACATCCGCCCCCGCCCCGCCCGACAGGCGATCACTTCCCCCACCACCGTCCAGCGTATCATCGCCCGTACCGGCAAAGATCACGTCATCGCCAGCAGTTCCCGCCAAGGAATCGTCCCCAATAGTCCCGACCTCAGTCGCAGCACCGGTCAAATTCCCGCCGAACACCACAAAACTGGCACCCGAGCGATCCCCGTGCACATCGGCTTGGTAGGCCCCAACGAGTAGGTCGTCGAACCCATCGCCGTTCACATCCCCCGCAGCACTGACAGAAAAGCCCGAGTAGTCTTGCCATGACGCGCCATTGACCACGAAGCCGCCGCTGCCCGCCGTGATATCTGATAGCTCGACCACTTCATCATCCGTCTTGCCGAACACAACAAAGCTGGCACCGGAGTATGATAAGTCGTTCGGACTGCTATGAAAGGCACCGACGATCAGGTCATCCAGACCGTCGCCGTTCACATCGCCGGCAGAACTGACAGAATAGCCGGAATAGTCCACCGCCGACACGCCGTTGATGACAAAGCCCTTATTGCTGTTACCGCTCTCGATATCCGACAGCTCTACCGCCGTCACGTCGGTTTTGCCGAACACCACAAAGCTGGCACCAGAGTCATTATTGCGATTCGCGTCGGTGAGGAAAGCGCCAACGATCAGGTCGGCAAGGCCGTCACCGTTCACATCGCCCGCCGCACTGACAGAAAAGCCCGAGTAGTCAAACGCTGAAACGCCGTTCATCACAAAGCCACCGCCGTTGCCGGCTGCCACAGACGACAGCTGCACCGCCGACCCATCCGCCTTGCCAAAAACGACATAGCTGGCACCAGACCTGTTGCCATTCGGGTCGCTCTTATAGGCACCGACGATCAGGTCGTCCAAACCGTCGCCGTTCACATCGCCTGCCGAACTGACAGAAAAGCCGGAAAAGTCTAGCTGCGAAGCGCCATTGATGACAAAGCCCGCATCGCTTGTGCCCGACACAAGGGTCGACAATTCGACCTTATCCCCATCGGCCTTACCGAACACCACAAAGCTGGCACCAGCGTTCTCGCTGTTTCTATCATCGCCATAGGCTCCAACAATCACGTCGTCCAATCCGTCGCCGTTCACATCCCCGGCCGAACTGACAGAAAAGCCGGAATAATCGCCTGCTGACCCACCATTGATGACAAAGCCACCGTTCCCCACCGCGACAGCTGACAACTCTACCGGTGATGTGTTATCCGTCTTGCCGAAGACAACATAGCTTGCACCAGATTTTTCGCCGTTGGGGTCAGCGTACCATGCCCCAATGATAAGGTCGTCAAGCCCATCCCCGTTCACATCACCCGCAGAACTGACAGAGCGGCCAGAATAGTCCTCCGTCGAGACGCCGTTGATGACAAAGCCGCCGTACCCCGCCGCGACAGCTGACAACTCTACCGCTGCCGTGCCATCCGTCTTGCCGAAAACCACATAGCTGGCACCTGAGTAATCACCATGCGGGCTAGCATTTGGGGCACCGATGATCAGGTCATCCAATCCGTCGCCGTTCACATCGCCCGCCGAACTTACAGAGAAGCCAGAGTAGTCGTAGGCCGTCACGCCGTTGATCACAAAGCCGCCGATGCCGGTGGCAACGGCAGACAATTCGATCGGGGCAATCACCAAAACCCCAGAGACGGCAACATCTTCGGCCACCTCAAGGCGCGCATTGCCTTGGGTGTAAACCGCAAAGGTCGTGCTACCGTCGGTCAGGTCCTGCCCCCGGCTCCACGCGCCACCCGTGAGTGTGACCGAATCACCCGACTCCCCCAGCACGCGCACCGTGTTGCTCGCATCCGCCAGCCGGAACAATTCCACCGAGGAAATCGTCAGAGAGTTGCCACCGCCGTTCAGATCAACCACCTCAATCGAGTTGAGCGAGGTGTTGTCCAAACTCTCAAGGGCAAGTGTGACACCCGACCCCGTCAGGCGCAGCGTATCGTGACCCGTGCCCCCATCGACCCGCGCAAAGGTCAGGTCGGCAACCTCAAGAACATCATCCCCGGCCCCGCCGTAAAGCACATCCGCGCCGCCTTCGCCCTCCAGCTCATCCGCCCCGGTGCCGCCAACCAAAACATCCACGCCCGCGCTGCCGGTCAAGGTGTCATCGCTCACCGTGCCAACCTCGGTCGCGGCCCCGCTGAAATCGCCGCCAAAGACCACAAAACTTGCGCCAGAGGCGTTGCCGTGGGGATCATCAAGATAGGCCCCGATGATCAGGTCGTCAAACCCGTCGCCGTTCACATCGCCGGCCCCGCTGACAGATCTACCTGACCGGTCATCCCCAGACACACCGTTGATGACAAAGCCGCCCGTGCCTGCCTCAATTGTCGATAGATCTATCGTCGTCCCGTCCGTCTTGCCGAAGACCACAAAGCTTGCGCCAGAGCTCTCGCCGTTCGGGTCATCCCCGGGGGCGCCGACGATCAGGTCATCCAATCCATCGCCGTTCACATCGCCGGCTGAGCTTACCGATTTGCCAGAGAAGTCCGACTGCGACACGCCTTTTATGACAAAGCCCCCAGTGCCGCTGCCGCCCTCGATTTGCCACCGTTCGACGGCCCCGCCACCGGTCTTGCCAAACACCACAAAGCTGCTGCCAGAGAGGTTGCCATTCGCGTAATGGCCGTAAGCTCCGACGATCAGGTCTGCCTTCCCGTCGCCGTTCACATCCCCCGCCGAACTCACCGAAAAGCCAGAGCGATCGCCCGCCGAGAAGCCGTTGATGACAAAGCCCTTATTGCTTCTACCGCTCTCGATATCCGACAGCGCAACCGGTGTGTCACTGGTCTTGCCGAACACCACAAAGCTTGCGCCAGAATAATTGCCGTGCGGGCTATCATAAGGGGCCCCGACGATCAGGTCGTCCAACCCGTCACCGTTCACATCCCCTGCCGAACTGACAGAAAAGCCCGAGTAGTCAAACGCTGAAAC
>JBAXLX010000007.1:0-30539 GCA_037134595.1 Pseudomonadota bacterium | reverse complement strand
GATGACGGCGGCCTCTTCCTCGGGGGCGACATCGGCGGCAAGCCAGACAGGGCGGGTCGCCAGAATTTGCGCCAAGGCGGCGCGGTCGGATTCGACATGGGGCAGGGCGCAGCTGGCCTCTTCCATGCGGCCTAAGGTTTGCAGCCATTCCTCTTCGACCCCGGCTTTGCGCAGGGCGCGGGCGGCGGTGTCATCCACGGCCAGAACCGTGCGAAACGGGGCGATGGCCGCTTTGATCAGGCCCGGAAACCAGCCGTCGCGGTCGGGGGGCAGATGGGGGGCGCGGGCCTCGACCCAGATCAGGGGCACGGCGCGGTGGGCTGATTCGTAGATCAGCGTCGGGCGCAACTCGCCGCCAGAAAAGATGCCGATATCCGGCCGCCAATGATCCAGAAACGCTTGCACAAATTGGGGAAAGTCATGCGGCGCGCGTTGCAAGATCGCGTCAGACCCCAAAGCCCGCGCCTCGGCCAGATCGGCGGGGTTGGACAGAGTCAGCACCACCGACACCCCGTCCTCCTCGATCAACTGCCGCCCCAGTTCCACCACGGCGCCCAAGCTTTCGCCCGCCCCGCCGTGCAACCACACCACCAGCCCCGCCGGCCGCGGCACAAGGCCCGCGTCGGGATCAGCGGCAGGGCGTGCCGCCAGATTGTACAGGGTCAGACCGAGGGGATATCCCATGCGCCTTGCTGTGTTAGCTTGTCATCGGCTCGGTTGCCGAGCCTTGATCGTCTTCTTGCCGCAAACGATGCAGGTTGGCGATAAAATACCGCATATGGGCATTGTCGACCGTGCGCTGGGCTTCGGCTTTCCAGGCCAGATAGGCGGTGTCGTAATCGGGAAAGATCCCGACCACATGCAGGGCGGATATATCCTTGAAGACGTTCTTTTCGGGCGAGATCAGCTCGCCGCCGAAAACTAGATGCAAACGTTGGGCCATTGGAAAACCTTGGGTTAAGGGGGCAGTCCGGCCATGGCTGGCTTTAGCTGCGCTGCAGCACCGCGAACAGCAAGACGCCCCAGCCGTCAAGCCCTGATGCACCAAGGTGGCGCGCTCTGGCAGGGCCTTGCCCAAATAAAGCTATACAGGTGGGCATTTTTGATATAGTGGCCCGCAGTCGGCCCAAGGGTTCCAGGGTGCACATCGGCGGGGAGGCCGGTGCACAATAGGGAATAAAGGTGCCGCACGCAGGTACTTCACGGGCAAAATGCCCCCCCTTTGGGAACAGACATGACAAATACCTCCATTGCGGCGCCCTTGGCGCTGGCTTTGGCGTCGAAAGGCTATGAAGCCTTGACGCCCGTTCAAGATGCGATGCTGACCGAAAACGTGGTCGGGCGCGACCTTTTGGTGTCGGCCCAGACAGGGTCGGGCAAGACCGTGGCCTTTGGCTTGGCCATTGCGCCCGAACTGCTGGCCGGATCGGATCAGCTTTTGTATGCCGATGTGCCCTTGGCGCTGATCATCGCCCCCACCCGCGAACTGGCGCTGCAAGTGGCGCGCGAGTTTGAATGGCTGTACGAAAACGCCAATGCCAAGATCGCCACCTGTGTCGGCGGGATGGATTACCGCACCGAAAAGCGCGTGCTGGACCGCGGCGCGCATGTGGTGGTGGGCACCCCGGGCCGCTTGCGCGACCATATCGAGCGCGGCTCGCTGAAGCTGGAACAGATCAGCGCTGTGGTGCTGGACGAAGCCGACGAGATGCTGGACCTTGGCTTTGAAGAGGATCTGGCCTTTATCTTGGGCGCTTGCCCGGCAGAGCGCCGCACGCTGATGTTCTCGGCCACCGTCCCGCGCGAGATCGAGGCGCTGGCGCGCACCTATCAGCAAAATGCCCTGCGGATCGAGGTGAAGTCAGAAAAGACCCAGCATGCCGATATCGAATATCAAGGCATCTCGGTCGCGGTGCGCGACCGTGAACATGCGATCTTCAACCTGTTGCGCTATCACGAGGCGCGTGCCTCGATCGTGTTTTGCAAAACACGCGCCAATGTGAACCACCTGTTTGCGCGCATGACCAATCGCGGCCTTTCGGCGGTGGCCCTGTCGGGCGAGCTGTCGCAGACCGAACGCACCCACGCGCTGCAAGCGCTGCGCGATGGTCGGGCACGGGTTTGTGTGGCCACTGATGTGGCGGCACGCGGGATTGACTTGCCGGGGTTGGAACTGGTGATCCACGCCGATCTGCCCGGCTCGTCGGAAACGCTGCTGCACCGTTCGGGCCGCACCGGACGGGCGGGCAAAAAGGGCATCTCGGCGCTGATCGTCGCCCCTGCTGAGTTCAAAAAGGCCCAGCGGCTGCTGCAGGGTGCTAAAGTCGTGGCCGAATGGATCAAACCGCCGTCCGCCGATGACGTGCAAGCGCGCGATGACGCCCGCCTGCTGGATCACCCCGCCTTGGCCGAAGCCCCCGGCGAGGAAGCCGATCTGGCGCAAAACCTGATCACCACCTACGGTGCCGATAACGTGGCCGCCGCCTTCATCCGCCTGTGGCGCGAAGGTCGATCTGCCCCCGAGGTGCTGTCTGCTGACCTTCCGCCGCCTGCGCCCTATACGCCGCGCGACCGGGCGGAATTTGGCCCTTCGGTGTGGTTTGAACTGCCCGTGGGCCACCAAGACCGTGCCGAGGCGCGGTGGTTGTTGCCCAAGATCTGCGACGCAGTCGGCATCACCAAGGACGGCATCGGGGCCATCCGCGTGCAAACCGACCGCACCTATGTGCAAATCCTGTCAACCCTTGCGGGCCGCTTTGAAGCTGTCACCCAGATCGACCGCGATCTGGCCATGACCAAACTGGCCGAGGCCCCCGCCGATCTCGACAAGCCACGCAGCACCTCCACCGAGCGCCCCGAACGCGCCCCGCGTGCGGCCAAGCCCGAAAGCGAATACGCCACCCGCGCCCCGCGTGTGGCGCGCGAAAAGCCTGCCTATGCCGAAAAGTCGACCTATGCGGAGAAGCCTGCTTACGCCGAAAAACCCGCCTATGTCTCGGCCAAGCCTGCCCGTGTGGTGGAAGACGGCGCGCCCGAAGCCCCCGTGGCTGACCTGACCGAGGCCAAGCCGCGCTGGTCGGCCGAAGACAAGGCCAAAAAGACGCAAGAGGCGGCGCGCACCGGCTATCCCAAAGACAGCGAAAAGGCCCCGCGCAAGGCCTATGACAAGCACGCCGCAGACCGCCCGGCTTACGAAAAGCCCGCCTATGCCAAGCCTGCGTCTGATCGCACCGCTTATGGGGCCAAGCCCGCCTATGGTGCCAAGCCCGCTTACGGCGCAAAGCCCGCTTACGGCGACAAACCCGCTTACAGCGCAAAGCCCGCCTATGCCAAACCCGCCGAACGCCCCGCCGAAGACGGCGCGCGCAAGTGGACCCCCTTGCCCACCGACGGCGCCCCGCGCGAGGCCCGCTCGCCCTATATGGGCAAGGCAGCGGATGGTGCGCGCAAGCCCTATGCCAAACGTGCGGACGGTGATGCGAAACCTTACGAGCGCAAGTCCTATGGCGATGCCAAAGAGGGATTCAAACCCCGCTCGGCTGGCTACAAATCCCAAGGCGGTGCCGAAGGTGGCCCTGCGCGGGCCAGCGGCTACAAAAGCCATGCCGCAGGCGGTGCCGATGCGGGCAAACCCGCCCTTGCGCCTTACGGCGACAAACCGCGCACCTATGAGCCGCGCGGCAAGGCCGAAGGCGACAGCCGTCCGGCAAAACCCTTTGGGGCCAAGCCCTATGCCGCCAAAAGCTTTGGCGACAAACCGGCACGCTCGGGCGGCTTTAAATCGCACGCCGCAGGCGGGGATGCGCCCAAGACCTATGCCAAGCCTGCCGCGCCGCGCGATGCGGGCGACACCTCCAAGCGGTTCGTACCACCGCGCAAGCCCAAGGCGTAAGGCGCTGATGATATAAGACAAGGGCGCGGGTCATTCCGCGCCCTTTGTCATTGGGGGGCCAGCCGTGCCACCAGATCGCCGTGCAGCGCAGGGCCTGCCACCACCACCCCCGCACTGCGCGGATCGGGCGCGTTAAAGCGCAAGGCTTGACCGTGCCGATCGCTCACCACTGCCCCTGCGCGTGCTGCAATCAAAGCCCCCGCTGCAATGTCCCACTCCCAAGACGGGCGCAGGGTCAGCATCGCATCAAACGCCCCCTCCGCCACCAGACACATCCGCCACGCCATTCCAGCGCGAAAGAGGCGGTGAAGGTCTGGCACGCCACCGGGCCAATGTTCGGGTGCAAGGGTGGATTTAGAGGTTAGAACGCGCGGTTCCCCCGCAAGACCAGCGGCGCGGATTGCCACGCCGTTCAGCGTGGCAGGCCCTTGGGCCGTGGCTGCATACAGCTTGTCCATCGCGGGCAGATAGACCACCCCCGCCGTGACCTGACCATTTCGCACCACCGCCAGCGCATGGGAAAAGGCGGCGTCGCCTTGCAGAAAGCTGCGGGTGCCGTCGATGGGGTCAAGGATGAACTGGGCCGGTGTCGACAGGCGCTCTGCGCCGTCAGGCGTTTCTTCCGACAGCCAGCCGTAATCAGGCCGCGCCCCGCGCAGAAATTGCGCGAGGGCATCGTTCACCGCCAGATCGGCGGCGGACACCGGGCCTTGGCCGTCGGGCTTTTCCCAGACCTGCGGGCTGGCTTTCCAATGCGACAGGGCGATCTTGCCCGCGATTTGGGCGGCAGCGATCAGCAGGGCAAGGTCAGCCGCCGGCAAGCATCAGCCCTTCGACCAGCAGGCTGGGCACGCGGGTCGAGTAATGCGCCTGCGCGTCATTGGCGGGGGTCAGGCGCATCAGCATATCCAGCAAGTTGCCCGCCACGGTGCATTCGTTGACCGGATAGGCGATCTGCCCGCCTTCCACCCAAAAGCCCGAAGCCCCACGGGAATAATCGCCCGTCGTGGGGTTGATCGTCGAACCGATCATCGAGGTGATCAGCAGCCCCGTGCCCATCTGCGCCAAAAGCTCGGCTTGGGTCACGCTGCCCTGTGTCAGATCAATGTTGGTGGTTGACGGCGACGGCGGTGAGCCTGTGCCGCGCGCCGCATTGCCCGTGGGCGTCAGCCCCAGCTTGCGCGCGCTGGCCAGATCCAGCGTCCAGCCCATCAGAATGCCGTCCGATATCAGGACGCGGGGCTTGGTCGGCAGACCCTCACCATCAAAGGGGCGTGAGCCCGAAATGCGCGGGCGGTGGGGGTTTTCGGTCAGCGACATGCCCTTGGGCAGGATTTGCTCGCCCATCTTACCTCGCGCCCAAGACGTGCCCCGCACGATTGACGCCCCGTTCACCGCCATCAGAATATGCCCGACCAGCGAGGATGCGATACGCTCGTCATACACCACCGGATAGGCCCCCGTCGGCGGCTTCACAGCCCCTGCTCGCTGCAAAGTGCGCTCGGCTGCGCGGTGCCCCACGCTTTCGGGTGAGGGCATGTCGGCGGCAAAGGTGCGCCCTTCGGCGGCCCAATCGCGCTCCATCTGGGTGCCTGATCCGGTGAAAGCCACAGCCGACACCGAATGCGACGAGCGTTCATAGCCCCCCGAAAAGCCGTTGCTGGTGGCCAGATGCATCCCGCGCCGCGACCACGAGGACGAGGCTTCGACTTGGGTGATCCCGCCCGCCGCAAGGGCCGCAGCCTCAGCCCTGCGGGCGTTGGATTCCAGCAGTTTCGCGGTGGGCTCATCGCTGGTATCGCACAGCTCTAATGCCGCCACATCCCAGCTTTGCGCCAGTTGATCAGGGTCAGCCAATCCCACCGTGTCATCTGCAGGGGCTTCGCGGGCCATGGCCACGGCGCGTTCGGCCAAGCGCGCCAAAGTCGCGGGCGAGATGTCAGAGGCCGAGACACAAGCCTGCCGCTGGCCCACCATCACCCGCAAGCCCACCTCGACCCCTTCGGCGCGTTCGGCCTGTTCCAACTGGCCTTGGCGGATGTCGATCGACAAAGACTGTCCCGACACGGCCAAGGCATCGGCACTCTCAGCGCCAGCGGTTTTGGCGGCAGACAGCAGGGCTTGGGTCAACTGGTTCAGATCATGCGGCATATTGGTCCCCTTTGCAGCAGATATGGGCGAAAGGGGGCCGCCAGACAAGACCGCAAGACAAAACAAGGGCCGCGCCACATCGCGGCGCGGCCCTTGACTGTGGGAAACTTATTGCAGTTGCTGACCGTTGGCGAAGAAATGCTTGTCCTTGAACTCTACCGTCGAGGTGATTTCATCAGCCGTGGGCGATACATTGGCAAACATCGCCAGCATCATGCGGCCCTGATCGGCCTCGTCTTTGCCCAAGATCCCCATGGTCACCAAAGCATCCACCAGCGCGTTCACGCCTGTGGCCTTGATCTCCATCTTGCCGGTGGGCGCAGGCACCCCCGCAAAGGTGGTCATGTCGGAGTTGTCAAAGGTAAAGCCACCCTGTGCTGTCAACTCTGCCCCGCCGGCTTTGAGGTGGATATTGGGCACCTCGAGCGCGTTCAATTGGCCCGCGGCATTGGGGTCGACCGCGGTGATGGCGGCACCATCCGCCGTCAAGTCTTGCGCCAAGGTGACTTGGCCGTAGGTATCCACAAACACGGTCGCCGGATCATGTTTGAACAGCTTGCCCGGATCAAGCATGGCCCAGATGTCTTCGGCAAAAGACAGGTCGGTCATGTTGAACAAAAAGGCGAAATCGGCAGGCTTGTCAGACTTGAGCACGGGGAACATCAGATGCACTTCGCTTTGACCCAAGGTCATTGCGGCATTGGCAACCGGCAGATCGGGCGAGGCGATCTTGACGTCCAGACCGTTGAAATTGTGGTAATAGTCAACTTTACCTGCATCGGCTGCCAGATCGACCACGCCATCTTTCAAGCTGCCGCTGACCTTGTTGACCGTGCCCGCTTCTGTGGTCGACAGATCAAACGTGCTGGCACCCATGCCAAGCTGGCTGGTCATCGTCAGGCCCTTGGCCAAGGCCACCTCAAAGCTATCAGCGGTCGCGCCTTTGGGCACCGAAACGGCCACATTTGTGTAAAAGTCGGCCAGAGTCGCCGACAGCGTGTAATCGGTGCTGGTCGTCGGGTCCGCCCCTTTGGCGCTGATCACCATGGATTTGACCGACAGGTCTTCTTGATAGCTGTCAGCATCGCCCGCGGTTGTGTTGGAATGCACCTGAACGCCGCTGAGCTTTGCCTCCAGCGTCCCGTTGGACCCGGGGATAGCCGCGTCGGCGATGTCGAATTTCACACCCAACTCCGGCACATCGGTGTCATAAACAATCGCGTCCGGCGTGCCAGAGGCCGTGATCGTCGCCCCCGGCAGAGTGACGTCAACCGCCATCGTGCTGGGCTTGGACGCAGCATCCCCTGCGGTGGCCGGGAGGGTCATATGAATCGGAAAGCTGTCGGGCAGCGTTGCCGTGACCGTTCCATCGCCGTTGTCGGTGAAGGTGATCGCCTCCAGCGTGACCGCGCCGGTCGTGCTGTCGCCGATAGCAACGTTTGAAACCACCAGCGAATCGCCGTCGCGTACGGCGCTGTCAGAGGTCACTTTGGTGCCCATCAAAGCGCTGGCGTTTTGCCAAGCTTGCCAGACATCCTCGGGCGTGACATCCGCCCAAAGATGTGTGGCAGTCAACGAAAGAACAAGCGCCGTGGTTCCGGCGAGGCTGCGCAGTGTCATTATTTTGATCCTTTGTGGCAGAGTTCGGGCAAGCATCCCTTGGCCAGCGCGACGGGTCAAGGGATTTGACCCGCGTTGCGGCACACGGGCCGTGGCCTGTGGCAAGTTTGCCAAAGTTTAGACCGGCACCCGAGAGGTCGGCCCCTTGAGTCTATTCGCCGTAGGGCACCCAGACCGTTTTCACCGCCGTGGCATGGCGCAAAAACACCCGCCCCTCGCTCTCGGCCCCAAACCAATCGCGGGTGCGGGCGTGGTTGACCCAGGTGCGTTTGAGGTTGGCGGTTGATTCGTGTTCCACCAATGTCGACAACGGGGTCGACGAAAACGCCCAAACCGCATCGACATCCATATGCCCCGCCAAGGGCTTGGCCAATTCGCCGTGGCTGCCCGTGACGATGTTGACCACACCCGCGGGCAGGTCAGAGGTTTCCAGCACCTGATAAAAATCGGTTGCCGCAAGGGGGAAAGCCTCTGACGGGATCACCACGGTGGTGTTGCCCATAGCCACCGCAGGGGCCATCAGCGAGATCATCCCCAGCAAGGGGGCCTCATCGGGGCAAATCATGCCAATCACGCCCACTGGTTCATTCATCGCCAAAGCCACGCCGCGCATCGGCACAGGTTTGACGCTGCCTTCGTATTTGTCGGCCCAAGCGGCATAGGTGAACAGGCGCTGGATTGACGCCTCAACCTCCTCTGCGCCGGACTTGCCTGTCATATCTTGCAAGCGCTTGGCGAACTCGTCGGCGCGGGCTGACAGGTTTTCGGCGATGTAAAACAAAATCTGTGCGCGCGCATGGCCCGTGGTGCGGCCCCAGCCCTTGGCGGCCTGAGCGGCCTCGACCGCGTTGCGGATGTCTTTGCGGTTGCCAAGGCCGATCTGCCCCAACAGCTTGCCCTTCCCCGAGACAATGGTGCGGCAATAGCCGCCATCGGGCCGCGCCTGCTTGCCGGCGATGAACAGCTTTGCGGTACGGTCTAACCCTTCGACGACAAGAGAGTCAGGTTCGGCCAAGGGCTTCATCTGTGCTAAGGGTTTGGATTTGCTGGCGGGTTTAAGATAGGCCAAAAGCCCCTCCCAGCCGCCTTCGCGGCCAAAGCCGCTTTCGCGCACCCCGCCAAAGCCTGCGGCGGCATCGAACAGGTTGGTGGCATTGACCCAGACCACCCCGGCCTTGATCTTGGGGGCCATATCCAGTGCTAGATTGACATTTTCCGTCCAGATCGACGCCGCAAGGCCATAGCGGGTGTTGTTGGCCAGTTCCACCGCCTCGGCCGGCGTGCGGAAGGTCATCGAGACCAGAACCGGCCCGAAAATCTCTTCCTGCATCAGCGGCGATGCGGCCGACAGGCCCGTGATCAGCGTGGGCGGATAATAGCAGCCCGCAGGCACGGGGGTGGCGGCGCGGTAGATCTGGCCATCTTTGCAGGCATCGACCAAGGCGGTGATCGTCGCCAGTTGCACCGGATCAACAATCGCCCCCACGTCAATGCACTTGTCCAACGGATCGCCGATCCGCAGCCCGTCCATCCGGCGTTTAAGCTTGGCATGGAAGCGGTCGGCCACGCCTTCTTGCACCAACAGGCGCGATCCGGCACAGCAGACTTGGCCTTGGTTGAACCAGATGGCATCGACCAAGCCTTCAACCGCGCTGTCCAGATCGGCATCGTCAAAGACGATATAGGGGCTTTTGCCCCCCAGTTCCAGCGTCAGCGCCTTGCCCGTGCCGGCCGTGGCCGCGCGGATTTTGCGACCCACGCTGGTGGATCCGGTGAAGGCGATCTTGTCGATGTCAGGATGGGCCACAAGGGCCGCGCCCGTGTCACCGTCCCCCGTGACGATGTTCAAAACACCTTTTGGCAAGCCCGCCTCGCGGCTGATTTCGGCAAACAGTAGGGCAGTCAGCGGGGTGTATTCGGCAGGTTTCAGCACAACCGTGTTGCCTGCCGCCAAAGCGGGGGCCACTTTCCACGCCAGCATCAAAAGCGGAAAGTTCCACGGGATCACCGCGCCGCACACGCCCAGCGGCTGCATCGCGGGGTGTTCGGCGCCCATAAGCTGCGCCAAGCCTGCGTGATAGTAAAAATGCCGCGCGACCAAGGGCACATCAATATCGCGCGCCTCGCGGATGGGTTTGCCGTTGTCCATGGTTTCCAGCACGGCCAAAAGGCGGGCGTGCTTTTGCACCAGACGGGCCAGCGCATAAAGGTACTTCGCGCGCTGATGGCCCGTAAGCTTGGCCCACTTGGGCTGTGCGCGCCGTGCCGCCGCCACCGCCCGGTCCACATCGCCCGCGCTGCCTTGGGTGACAAGCGCCAGCACATCGCCCGTGGCGGGGTTGCGCGTGGCAAAACTGTCGCCCGCAGCCCCAAAGGCCCCGTCGATCCAATGGCCAAACTGGCCCCTGTGTTTGGCCAGCCATGCTGTCACCTCGGCATGGCTTTCGGGGGCGGGGCCGTAGGACATGGTGTCGAAGATATCGCGGACGGTCATGAAAGACTCCCTGTCAAAAGGCGCGCTTGGGGCAAAGGTTTGCCTCCGGCGGGGATATTTTTGCAAGTATGAAAGGCGGTTTCATACTTGTGCAAATATCCCGGGGTGAGGGCTATGCCCGAGGGGCAGCGCCCCTGCGGCGGTGGGGTTAGGCACATCATCAGCCCATCGCATGGCGGTAGGCGGCCGAGTAGCGGCCCGTCAGGTGATGTTCCAACTGACGCTCGATATCGCCCAAAAGCGAGGAGGCGCCAAAGCGAAACAGGTCGGGTTGTAGCCACGGCAGGCCCAATTCGTCTTTCATCAGCGCCAGATACAGCAGCGCATCCTTGGCTTTGGAAATACCACCCGCCGGTTTGTAGCCAACCTTGTATCCGGTCCGCGCGTCATAATCGCGAATCGCACGCAGCATGGTCAGGGTGACAGGCAAGGTGGCGTTGACGCTTTCTTTGCCGGTCGAGGTTTTGATAAAATCCGCCCCCGCCATCATACACACCAGCGAAGCGCGCGCCACATTACGCAGCGTTCCCAATTCGCCCGTGGCGAGGATGGTTTTCATATGGGCATCGCCACAAGCCGCGCGCATCTGACAGGTTTCATCGTAAAGCGCTTGCCAATTGCCCGTCAGCACATGGCGGCGCGAGATGACGATGTCGATTTCAGCCGCACCCGCTTTGACCGATGCGCCGATCTCGGCAATGCGCAGCGGGAAGGGCGACAGGCCAGCCGGAAAGCCAGTTGACACCGCCGCCACCGGAATGCCTGAGCCTTCCAAGCCCGCCACCGCCGCCTCGACCATGTCGTGATAAACGCACACCGCGCCCACTTTCAGATCGGGCAGGCCAAGGGCCGCCAGCATCTCGGCCCGCACGGGTTGGCGGGCCTTGGCGCACAGGCGTGCCACACGGCCGGCCGTGTCATCGCCTGACAGGGTGGTCAGGTCGATCACCGACACCGCTTTGAGCAACCACGCCGCCTGATAGTCTTTCTTCACCGACCGCCGCCCGCCCAAAGTCGCGCAGCGCCGTTCGATGGCCGAGGTATTGGCTTGAACCGAGGCCACCCAGTCCAAATCCAGCGCCATGCCCGGATTGCGGGCATGGGTGACTTGGGGCAGGTGGGGGATCGCCGTGGCGTCGGGGGTCAAGGTTTGCATCGCAGTCTCCGCAGGGTGGGGGCAGTTTGCATGGCGGGCCGCTTGCTGGCAAGGTGCGCTGGGGCCTTTTGCGCGGCGCGGCCCCAAAGGGGCGTGAAAAGGGGATATCGGATGGGCTTTAGCGGACATTGGGCGGGCCTTTGCGCGCTGGGTCTTTTCTGTCTGGCCTATGTGCTGGTTATTTTCGAAGACATCACCGGAATGGCGAAATCCAAGCCGGTGCTTTTGGCAGCGGGGTTGATCTGGGCGCTGATCGGGGTGGCCTTTGCGGCCACGGGGCAATCGGCCTTGGCCCATGATGCCGCTTTGGGCGGGATCGAGGACTACGGCGAGCTGTTCTTGTTCCTGATCGTCGCTGTCACCTATGTCAACACGCTGGAAGAGCGCCGCGCCTTTGCGGCCTTGCGCGGGGTTTTGGTGCGGGCGGGTCTTAGCTACCGGCAGCTTTTCGCCCTGACGGGGGTTTTGGCGTTCTTCCTGTCGTCGGTGCTGGACAATCTGACCACGGCCTTGGTCATGGGGGCGGTGGTGATGGCCTTGGGCCGTGACAGCGCCAAGTTTACGGTGGTCGGTTGCATTTCGGTGGTGGTGGCGGCCAATGCGGGGGGGGCGTTTAGCCCCTTTGGCGACATCACGACTTTGATGGTCTGGCAGCACGGCAAGGTACAGTTTTTTGAGTTCTTTGCGCTGTTTGTCCCCTCGGTGGTGAATTGGGCCGTGCCTGCGCTGATCATGATCTGGGCCGTGCCCAAAGGTCGCCCCGCGGCAGAGCAGGGCAGGGTGCGCGCCAAGCCCGCGATGTGGGGCGTGGTGGCGCTGTTTGCGGCGACGATTGCGACCTCGGTTGTGTTCAAGAACGCTTTGGGCCTGCCGCCCGCTTTGGGGATGATGCTGGGGTTGGGCTATTTACAGGCCTTGGCTTACGGCTTGCGGTGGGCGGGGGGGCGGCGCGGTGATGCGGATATGGTGCTGGACAGTTTTGCCCAAGTGCAGCGGGTGGAATGGGACACATTGTTGTTTTTCTTTGGCATTATCTTTGCCGTGGGCGGCTTGGGCGTGCTGGGGTATCTGGCGCTGGCCTCGCAGGTTTTGTACGCAGGCTTGGGGCCTTTGGCGGCCAATATCCTGATCGGGGCTTTGTCGGCGGTGGTTGATAACATTCCGCTGATGTATGCCGTCTTGAAGATGGACCCCGCCATGAGCCACGGCCATTGGCTGCTGATCACGCTGACCTGCGGGGTGGGCGGGTCGATCTTGTCGATCGGGTCGGCGGCGGGGGTGGCGCTGATGGGGCAGGCGCGGGGGGTGTACACCTTTGGCGCGCATCTGCGCTGGGCTTGGGCGGTGGGCTTGGGCTACGGGGCGGCGATTGCGGCGCATCTGTGGTGGAACGCGGCTTTGTTCTAAAGCGGCGCGGTTCTGGCTTCGCCATCGCTTTACTTCCAGCGCAAGACGCGCCTTTACTTGGGCAGATGCAATCGCACGGGGGCCGCACTGCCATGACAAAGCCGCACATCGGACTGATCGGGCTTGGAACGATGGGTGCCATGCTGGCGCTGAACATTGCTGAAAAGGGCTTTGCCATCGCGGTTTGGAACCGCACCACTACGGTGACGCGCAGCTTTCATGCCGATGCGGGGGATTTGGCCGCGCAGATCGTGCCGACCGAGACGCTGGCCGACTTGGTCGCCGCGATTGAACGGCCAAGGTCGATCATCCTGATGGTGCCCGCAGGCCCTGCAGTGGATGAGCAAATCGCCGCCCTGCGCCCCTTGCTGGACGCCGACGATCTGATCATCGACGCGGGCAATGCCAATTTCCACGACACCAACCGCCGCGCCGCCGAAGCCGCAGCCCAAGGCCCGCGCTTTTTGGGCATTGGCGTGTCGGGCGGGGAAGAGGGGGCGCGCCATGGGCCTTCCATCATGGGCGGTGGCGAAAGGGCAGATTGGGACCGTGTGGCCCCTGTGTTGGCGGCGATCTCGGCCAAGTATCAGGGCGAAGACTGCGCCACATGGATGGGCCTTGGCGGGGCGGGGCATTTTGTCAAAGCGGTGCATAATGGCATCGAATATGCCGATATGCAGATGATTGCCGAGATTTACGGCGTGATGCGCGATGGGTTGGGGATGCCAGCGGCCGAGATCGGAGCGGTGTTTGACGGCTGGAACAAGGGCGCCCTACAAAGCTATCTGATGGAAATCTCGGCCGCGGTTGCCAAGGCCACCGACGGGGCGCATCCGATGCTGGATGTGATCTTGGACAAGGCCGGACAAAAAGGCACCGGCCGCTGGACGGTGATCGAGGCGCAGACCCTATCAGCCCCGATCCCCGTGATCGAGGCGGCGGTGATGGCGCGCAACGTCTCGGCCCAGTGGGAGGCGCGGCGTAGGGGAGAGGCGATCTTTGGGCCAGCACCGCAGCGTTTGCCCAAGGGGGCGGTGAGTTTGGCTGCGTTGGAACAGGCGATGATCGCGGGCAAGATCCTGTGCTATGCGCAGGGCTTTGCGCTGATCGTAGCGGCAGGGCAGGAATTTGGCTGGGACCTGCCACTGCCCGCCATCGCCAAGGTCTGGCGGGCGGGGTGCATCATCCGCTCGTCGATGCTGGATGATATGGCCCGCGCGCTGGAAGACGACCCCGCACGCGGGTTGATGCTGGCCCCGTTCTTTGCGCAGCATTTGCGCGGCTCGACCGTGGGCCTGCGGCAGGTGGTCGCGGCAGGTGCCGCGCACGGGCTGCCCATGCCCGCGCTGGCGGCTGGCCTGTCGTGGTTTGACATGATGCGCACAGGGCGCGGCACGGCCAATATGATCCAAGCACAGCGCGATTTCTTTGGGGCGCATGGGTTTGAGCGGGTCGATATGCCGGGCACCGGGCGGCATGGGCCTTGGGGCGGGCACATGTAGCGCCTGCCTCTTTGCCAAAGGCCAGATCTGCGCACCCGTCCGGCCAAAAGGCCAAGACACATGCGTCGGTGGCAAGAGCGGCGCGGCCAGCGGGGTTGGTGCATTTGTGGGGGCGACAGCGGCGCAGTTCGGTTGTATTTTCACAACAGCACCTGAAGGCGAGACAGTTCAGATGATGGATCCAGACACCCGCGACCGGATATTGGCTGCGCCAGAAGCGCTTTTGGATGACCCCGCCGTCATGCAGGCCCTGATCGAGGCCCATGAGCGCACCTTGGGCGGCAATATCGTTGACCTGCGCGGCCTTGCGATGGAGCGGCTGGAGCAGCGTTTGGAACGGCTACAAGACACCCATCGCAGCGTGATTGCCGCCGCTTACGACAATTTGGCGGGCAGCAATCAGGTCAACCGCGCCATTTTGCAGCTTTTAGAGCCCGCGGATTTTGCAGGTTTTCTGGCGGCCTTGAACGGGGCTGTTGCCACGACCCTGCGGATTGACCAGTTGCGCCTTGTGCTGGAATCGCGCTCTGACGGGGAGGCGGGGTTGGGGCAGCTTTCCAGCGCCGTCCAGATCGTGCCGGTGGGGTTTGTGGCGGAGTATCTGTCGCTGGGGCGCGGCACGCCGACCAAGCCTGTGGTTCTGCGGCAGGTGTCCGACGAGGTGGCCTCGATCTACGATGCGGCCAAGGGTCAGATCGGGTCAGAAGCTCTGGCCAGTCTTGATCTGGGGCCGGGGCGACTGCCTGCCATGTTGGCCATGGGGGCCGCCGATGCCAACCAGTTCAAACCCGCCCATGGCACGGATTTGTTGGTGTTCTTTGCCGGGGTCTTTGAACGGCTGATGCGCAAATGGCTGAACTGACGGCTTTTTCCGCCGCCCAAGCTGAGGCTTTGGCACGGTGGCTGGCGCATCTGAGCGCGTTGGACGGGGCGTCAGAGAAAACCGTGCAAGCCTATGGCCGCGACCTGCGCGGGTTTTTGGCCTTTCTATCCCAGCACCACGGCGCGGGTGAAGGCTTGGGGGCGCTGGACGCGCTGCCCCACACCGACCTGCGCGCCTGGATGGCGGCAGAGCGCGGGCGGGGCCTGTCGGCGCGGTCTTTGGCGCGGTCTTTGTCGGCGGTGAAGAATTTTCTGGGCTGGCTGTCGCAGCAGCACGGCTTTGATGCCACGACCGCCCTTTCGGCCCGCAGCCCCAAGTTTCGCCGCAAACTGCCTCGGCCTTTGACGGTCGAGGGCGCGCAAGAGGTCTTGTCCGATATCGGCACTTACGCCGCCCAAGACTGGATCGGCGCGCGCGATACCGCCGTGGTGACCTTGCTGTATGGCTGTGGCTTGCGCATCTCGGAAGCTTTGGGGCTGAACGGTGCGGCCCATCCTCTGCCCGAGGTGCTGCGCATTCGCGGCAAGGGCGATAAGGACCGTCTGGTGCCCGTTTTGCCCGTGGCCCGCGCGGCAGTGGCGGAATATCTGCGGCTGTGCCCTTATCCGGTGGAAAAAGACGCGCCGCTGTTTCGCGGGGCACGGGGCGGGGCGCTGAACCCGCGCCTGATTGCCAAAGCGATGGAGCAAACCCGCCTGCGGCTGGGTCTGCCGGCCACAGCCACGCCCCATGCCCTGCGCCATTCCTTTGCCACGCATCTTTTGGCCGCAGGCGGCGATCTGCGTGCCATTCAGGAATTGCTCGGCCACGCCTCGCTGTCAACCACGCAAGCCTATACCGCCGTCGATGCCGCCCGCCTGATGGAGGTTTACGAACAATCCCATCCGCGGGCACATAATCAAGACTAAGGCAGGGCCGTGTTCCAAGGGGGCCGCAAAATTCCGCCCCCTGCTTGCAAGCGCGCGCCTTTTGGGCCATCAAGCGGTCATGGATATGCGCATCAAAGCCCTGATGGTTCACCTTTTGACCGCGACAGGATCGGTTCTGTCGATGCTGGCCATGCTCGCCGCCGTCGAGGGCAAGTGGAGCATGATGTTCCTGTGGCTGGTCGTCGCCCTGATCGTGGACGGCATCGACGGGCCCTTGGCGCGGCGCTATGACACGGTAACGAACTGGCCGCTCTATGACGGGGTCTTGATGGACCTGATCGTGGATTACCTGACCTATGTCTTTATCCCCGCTTATGCCTTGTACACCAAGGGCATGTTGCCGGGATGGACAGGGCTGGCCGCGATCATGGTGATCATCTACGGATCGGTGATCTACTTTTCCGACACGCGGATGAAGACAAAAGACAAAAGCTTTGCCGGATTTCCGGCCTGCTGGAATATGGTGATCTTGGTGTTGTTCGCCATCGACCCGCCGCACATCGTGGTGCTTGTCACGGTGATTGCGCTGACGGTGGCGATGTTCTTGAACCTGAAATTTGTCCACCCCACCCGCACGCCGCGTTGGCATGGGCTAAACCTTGGCATGGCGATTGTCTGGCTGGCTTGTGCGGCGGATGCGGCTTGGTTAAACTTTAATGAGGGGCTGGTTGCCCATTGGGGGCTGATTTTGTCCTCGCTGTATCTGACCTTTGCGGGCATGGCGCAGCAGATTTTTCCGGCAAGTGCTTCGGACAGTTTGTCGTAAGTCGCTCGGCTGAGGGCGGGCTTTTGAGTCGCGATAGACGGCGAAGCGTTTTGCCGCCTGAAGCGCTGCTTGGGGCGCTGCCCCGCAGGCAGAGCCTGCTCCCCGGGATATTTGGGCAAGTCTGAAAAGGGGGGGTGCGGGGGGGCTGTGGGCGGCGGGCCGTCAGGTGCCGCGCGGTTTGGCGCGTAAGGTGGGTTCGGCTTGGGTCGGGTCTTCGGGCCAAGGGTGGCGGGGATATTGGCCGCGCATGTCTTTGCGCACATCGCCGTAAGAGGCGCGCCAGAAGCCGGGGATATCCATCGTCACTTGCAGCGGCTTTTGCCCCGGGGACAGGAGCGTCACCCTTAGCGGCAAGCGGTTTTGGCCGACCACCGGATGCACCGTCACCCCGAACATCTCTTGCAGGCGCAGTTCGATGGCGGGAGAGTCACCGTCGTAGTCGATGGGCACTTTGCGGCCCAAGGGCGTTTCAAAGGCGGCGGGGGCGAGCCTGTCCATTTCGGCCAGTTGCTCCCATGCCAGCAGGGATTTGAGCGGTTCGGACAGGTCAAGGGATTTGAGGTCAGCTTCGGTTTTGATACGGGTCAGGAAGGGCAAGGCCCAAGCGGCATCGGCCAGAAGAACGGCGTCGCTGACCTGCGGCCAGCCCGCGCCACGGGCCAGCGCCATGCGGGCGCGCAGGCGGCGGGCAGCGGGGGTCCACGGCAGACCAAGGGCGCGCAAGCCGTCAAAGGCGGCGCGGGCGATGGCGTCGGGCGGGGCCTCCCACGGGCGTTCATCCAGCACCAGGGCCCCTAAAGCCTGCTGCCGTCGCGCCAAGATGCGCCCGTCGCGGCGCGACCAGTCGCAGACCTCGCGCCATTGCAGGCGGTCGGCGTAAAGGCTGCGCAGGTCGGGTTCGGTCAGGGAGACGGCTTGGCGGATCTTGGCCTCGCGCGGGTCGCCGTCAAGGTCGGTGGCGACCAAAAGCCGCGCGCTGGCCAAAGGTGTGCCCGGTTCCATCACAGCGCCTTTGCCGCCCGACAAAACCCAGCGCGGCGCATCGCCTTTGCGGCGCAGGCCGATCCGGTCGGGATAGGCAAGGGCGGCCATTTGGCCAAGGCTGAGGGTTGGGGTGCCCGGCCCAGCCTCGGGCGTCAGGGCGCGGGTCAGGCGTTTGGTCTCGGTGCGAATACGCTCTAGGGTGGGATGGTCGGCGGGCCAAGGGTGGTCAGCCTCGTAGCCGCGCAGGTCAGTAATGGCTTTGAGGCGCAGCGCAAGGTCGGGTGGGGCACCGCGCAAAGGATCACGCTCTTGCAAAAGGGCGGCGAGGGGGGCGGCATTTGGGCCTGCGACCAGCAGCATATGGGCCAGACGGGGGTGCAGCGGCAAGGCCGCCAGGCTTCGGCCATGCGGCGTGATGCGGCCTTGATCCAGTGCGCCCAAGTCTTCCAACAGGGCGCGGGCCTCCGATAGGGGGGCGGCGGGCGGGGGGGTGAGAAAGGGCAGATCGGCCCCGCCCCACAGGGCGAGTTCAAGGGCAAGGCCACTCAGATCACCGGAGTCGATCTCGGCAGGCGGGTGGGCGGCCAACGCCCCTTCTTCGCCTTTGGTCCACAGCCTGTAGCAGATGCCTGCCGCCACGCGGCCGGCGCGGCCGCGGCGCTGCTCGGCCTCGGCTTTGGTGGCGCGTTCGGTCACAAGGCGCGACATGCCAGAGGCGGGGTCAAACCGCGCCCGCCGCGCTTTGCCGCCGTCAACAACAATGCGAATATCGGGTAGGGTCAGCGAGGTTTCGGCGATGGATGTCGCCAAAACCACGCGCCGCCCGTCGACCGGGCCAAGGGCGGCGCGTTGAGCGGCAAAATCCATCGCGCCAAACAGCGGCAAGACGGTGCAACCGGGGGTGCGGCCAGCGAGGAGGGCGGCAACCTTGCGGATTTCGCCTTCGCCGGGCAGGAAGGCCAACAGGCCGCCTTCGGGCACTTCGGTTAGGGCGTCTAGGATTTGCGCGGCCATGAGGGTTTCAAACCGCGCGGCGGGGTCGGTGGCGCGGGTCTGCCAGCGGGTTTCTACGGGATAAGCGCGGCCTTGCGAGGTGACAAGGGGGGCATCGCCCATCAGGCGGGCGACAGGTTCGGCATCCAGAGTGGCGGACATGACGATCACCACCAGATCATCGCGCAGCGCGCCGCGCAGTTCCAAGGTCAGCGCAAGGCCAAGATCGGCGTGCAGGCTGCGTTCGTGAAATTCGTCGAAGATCACCGCCCCGACACCGGGCAGGTCGGGGTCGGATTGGATCATGCGGGTCAAGATGCCTTCGGTGACGACCTCGATGCGGGTGGCGCGGCTGACTTTTGCCTCTCCTTTGATGCGGTAGCCGATGGTGGCCCCTACGGCCTCGCCCAAGGTCTGGGCCATGCGCTCGGCCGCAGCGCGGGCGGCGAGGCGGCGGGGTTGAAGCATGAGGATGCGGCCTTGGATCAGGCCGCTGGCGAGCAGATCCAGCGGCACGCGGGTGGTTTTGCCGGCGCCGGGGGGGGCTTGCAGCACGACCATGCCACGCGCTGCCACCGCTGCGCGGATTTGGGGCAGGACATCGTCAATCGGCAGGGGGGCTGGGCTTTGGGTCATGTGCCCTTATCGCGGGGGGCGGGCGCGCACTCAAGCCCCCGACGTGGCTTTGCTGCATCCCGGAGGGTTTCACACCCTCCGGACCTCCCGTGGGATATTTGGGCAAGTATGAAAGGCAAAGGGGGCTGCGGTTTGCGCGCCTGATGCGGCGATCGTTGGGGTCGTTTGGTATTCGGTTTTTTTGCGATGAAGGCTGTCGGACGGGTGGCAAAGTCGCAGCCCCTTGGTCGATCCTGCAGCAGCGCCGGGCAGGAAGGCCCTGTCTGATCCGTGCTTGGGGCGTCTGCGTCTTTCAAGCGGCGATGCGCCAGCTTTGCGCGGGATTCCAGAAAATATGCAAGGCGCAAGAATAAATCTGTAAAGACTTTTTAAAACAATTTACGGGGTGAAGATCACGTGGGAGCAACATCCCCGGCGGAGGCGTCACCATGCCCTATACATTTCAGCTTGGCCCCGCCCAGATGCAGGCGCTGCCCTCGGGCGCTTTGTTTTGGGCGCAGCAAAGCCTTCTGGTGGTATCGGATCTGCATTTTGGCAAATCGGACCGGCTTGCCCGCCGTGGCGGGGCGCTGCTTCCGCCCTATGAAACCCGCGCCACGCTGATGAAGCTGGACCGTGACCTGACCAGCACTGGCGCGCGGCGGGTGATTTGTTTGGGCGACAGTTTTGACGATCTGACCGCCGCAGGCGAGATGGCGGAGGAGGATAGCTTATGGCTGACCCGTTTGATGGCAGGGCGGGATTGGACATGGATTGAAGGCAACCATGATGCAGGGCCTTTGGCGCTGGGCGGCACGCATCTGGCTGTGCTGCGGGTGGGTGATGTGACGTTTCGCCATATTGCCACGGTGGAAATCTATGACATCTCAGGCCATTACCACCCCAAAGCCCGCCTTCCGGGCCGCACCGCGCCGTGTTTTCTGATCGATGCCGCGCGGGTGATTATGCCCGCCTATGGGGCCTATACCGGCGGGCTGTACTGCGACCACCCTGATTTGCAAAAGCTGATGCAGCCCCGTGCGCTGGCGGTGTTGACGGGGGCCACCTGCTTGGCGCGGCCTATGCGCTAAGGCCCGGCGGCTTTGCAGCGCCGGGCCTTGGATTGGGAGTGGTCGCAGAAAACCAGCTTAGGCCGTCAGGCCCTTCGGCTCTGCCAAGCCATTGGCGCGGCAGCAGGCGGTGAGCGTGTTGGCCAAAAGGCAGGCGATGGTCATCGGCCCCACGCCACCGGGCACGGGCGTGATCGCTCCGGCCACGGCGGCAGCACTTTCGTAGTGCACATCGCCGACGAGCTTGGCCTTACCGTCGCGTTCGATCCGGTTGATGCCCACGTCAATCACCGTGGCACCGGGCTTGACGTAAGCGCCGGTGATCATCTCAGGCCGACCGACAGCGGCGACCAGAATATCGGCCCCACGGCAGACGGCTTCCAAGTCTTTGGTGCGCGAATGCGCGATCGTCACCGTGCAGCTGTCGCCCAACAGCAATTGCGCCATAGGCTTGCCCACGATGTTTGACCGCCCGACCACCACCGCATTCATTCCCGCCAGCGAGCCGTGATGATCGCGCAGCATCATCAGGCAGCCCAAGGGCGTGCAGGGCACCATCGACTTTTGCCCCGTGCCCAGCAGACCGACGTTCGAGATATGGAACCCGTCCACATCCTTGGCCGGATCAATCGCATTGATCACCAGATCAGAATTCAAATGCCCCGGCAGCGGCAGTTGCACCAAGATGCCATGCACACTCGGATCGGCATTCAACTGCGCGATCAGCGCCAGCAGATGCGCCTCGGAGGTTGACGCATCGAGGCGATGTTCAAACGAGTTCATCCCCACTTCGATCGTCGAGGCGTGCTTGTTCTTGACATAGACCTTAGACGCCGGATCTTCGCCCACCAGCACCACGGCCAGACCGGGGACGATGCCATGGGTTGCTTTCAGCTTGGCCACTTCCGCAGCCACTTGGGCGCGCACATCTGCGGCGAAGGCTTTGCCGTCGATCACTTTGGCTGTCATGTCGCTTCTCCAGCGTGTTTAAAAAGACAAACCGCCGCCCTGATGACTGGGCGGCGGCATGAGGCTTAGAATTTAGAACAGGCCTTCGACAAAGCCCTGATCGTTCAGGCGGATCACCTCGGCCGAGGGCACTTTGGGCAGGCCGGGCATGGTCATGATCTCGCCGCAGATGGCGACGATAAAGCCCGCACCGGCCGACAGGCGCACTTCGCGCACGGGGATGGTAAAGCCGGTCGGCGCGCCGCGCGTGTTGGGATCGGTGGTAAAGCTGTACTGGGTTTTGGCCATGCAGACGGGCAGATGGCCGTAGCCCGCTGCTTCCCAGGTTTTCAGCTGGTCTTTGATCGACTTGTCAGCATCCACGCCATCGGCGCGGTAGATGCCCTTGGCTATGGCTTCGATCTTGGCAAACAGCGGCATGTCATCGGGGTAAAGGGGGGCAAAATTCGCCACACCGCTTTCGGCCAGTTTCACGACATGATGCGCCAAATCTTCGATCCCGGCAGAGCCTTGCGCCCAATGCTTGCACAAAAACGCAGTCGCGCCCTGTTCGGCGACATAGGCTTTGACGGCTTCCACTTCGGCATCGGTGTCCGAGAAGAAGTGGTTGATCGCCACCACCACCGGAACGCCAAAGCCTTTGACGTTGGCAATGTGACGGCCCAAGTTCGGGCAGCCTGCTTGCACAGCGGCCACGTTTTCGGCGCCCAGATCGGCTTTCGCCACGCCGCCGTTCATCTTCATTGCGCGCACGGTGGCCACGATCACCGCAGCGGCGGGCTTCAGGCCAGCCTTGCGGCACTTGATGTCGAAAAACTTTTCCGCACCCAAGTCAGCGCCAAAGCCCGCTTCGGTCACGACATACTCGCCCAAACGCAGCGCGGTTTTGGTTGCGATGACAGAGTTGCAGCCATGCGCGATGTTGGCAAAGGGGCCGCCATGCACAAAGGCGGGGTTGTTTTCCAGCGTCTGCACCAAGTTCGGCTGCATCGCGTCTTTCAACAGAACGGTCATTGCGCCGTCGGCCTTGATGTCGCGGGCGTAGATCGGCTTTTTCTCGCGGGTATAGGCCACAACGATATCGCCCAAACGCTTTTGCAGATCGTCCAGATCGTTGGACAGGCACAAAATCGCCATGACTTCGGACGCAACCGTGATGTCAAAGCCGGTCTGACGCGGGAAGCCGTTCGACACGCCGCCCAAGGACACAACGATATCGCGCAGCGCGCGGTCGTTCATATCCATCACGCGGCGCCACATCACGCGGCGCTCGTCGATATCAAGGCTGTTGCCCCAGTAGATATGGTTGTCGATCATCGCCGACAGCAGGTTATGCGCCGAGGTGATGGCATGAAAGTCGCCTGTGAAGTGCAGGTTCATCTCTTCCATCGGCACCACTTGGGAATAGCCGCCGCCTGCAGCCCCGCCCTTCATGCCAAAGTTCGGGCCAAGGCTGGCCTCGCGGATGCACACGATGGCCTTTTTGCCGATGCGGTTCAGACCGTCACCCAAGCCCACGGTGGTGGTGGTTTTGCCTTCGCCAGCCGGGGTCGGGTTGATCGCCGTCACCAAGATCAGCTTGCCCATCGGCTTGCTTTCCAAGGACTTGATGAAGGTTTGACCGACCTTGGCCTTGTCGTGGCCATAGGGCAGAAGATGCTCTGCCGGAATGCCAAGTTTCGCGCCGATGTCCATGATCGGCTTTTTCGTGGCTTCGCGTGCAATCTCGATGTCGGTCTTAAAGGCCATGTCTCACTCCCGGGGGGCAAAGGGCTGCTGGTCTTGGTCTTAGCCAAGGATGCGACCTTTCCAAGTCGCTTTTCCGACATTGCCCACGCCAAATTCGCCAGAGGATGTTTCCGATAGGAAAGATTATTGCCTTTGGGGAAAGACGCGGGGGTTTAGGCTTTGCGCGCCGCGTCCAGATGCGCCCAAACCCGCTGGTCGGGGATATGCAGGCGCAGGGCGTCGCCCAAGGCAAAGCTGCCCTCGCGCTCGACCCAAGCCACCACGCCGCGCCGCCCTTTGGCGGCTGCGCTAAAGGCTGCGCCAAAGCCCGGGTGCTGCGCTTCGATCGCGCGCGAGGGGATGGTGCAGGGGCGGTTGTTCAGGTTCACCACCAAGGTCGCGCCCGATGCGCCCTGAAGGCGGCTGGCGGGGGGAATATGGCTGAAATCGGGAATGCCTTCGACCACCATCGTTGCGCCCAGCAGGCTGGGCGACAGGCTGTCCAGCCCCATCTTGGCGGCAATCTGCGCCATCTCCTCGGCCGACAGGATCGACACCTGCCGCGTGTTGGCGATGGGGGTGCCCTTGCGGTAGAGCGGAGTCATGCGGGTGCAAGACGGCACGGATATGCCCTCATGCGCCTCGCCTTCAATGCCGGCGAAGGTGGCCTTTAGACTGTCGCAGGGTTCAGAGTGCAGCAGATCATAGGTGCCGATCATACGGCCCAAAAAGGTGATACGGCCGATGTAGTCGGTGGTTTTCAGAATGGGCATGGGCGGGCTTTCCGTAAAATGGCCGATTTGCGCCAGCATAGCGCAAAACAAAAGGCCCCGAAACCTTGGGTTTCGGGGCCTTTGGCAGATCAAACGCCTTTAAACAGACGGTTCCAGCCCCGGCTTGGTCGCCTTACCCCGTGTCTTGGGGATCGACAGAACCGAGGTCGTGCCGCCACCGGCAGAGGGTTTGTCATCATCGCCGTGCAGCTTGTGGCCCGCGATGACCTTGCGGATTTCGTCGCCTGTCAGGGTTTCGTATTCCAACAGGCCATGGGCCAGCGCCTCAAAGGCGTCGTTTTGCTCTAGCAAGATGCGGCGGGCGGTGTCGTAGCCCTCGTCGATCAGGGATTTGACTTCCTGTTCGATCTTCATCTTCGTCTCAGCCGACACAGAGAAGCCACCGGTTGCGCCGTTATAGCCCTCATGCGCTTCGGAATAGTCGATATTGCCGATCACATCCGACATGCCCCAGCGCATCACCATAGCCCGCGCCAATGACGAGGCCTGTTGGATATCGCCCACAGGGCCAGAGGACACCCCCTCTTCGCCGTATTTGATGATCTCGGCGGCTTTGCCCGCCATGGTCATGGCCAGCTTTTGCTTGCCCTCGTCCTTGTGCATCTGCAAACGGTCCATCTCGGGCAAAGACACCACCATGCCCAAAGCGCCACCGCGCGGGATGATCGTGGCTTTATAGACCGGATCGCATTTGGGCAGGTTGATACCCACAATGGCGTGACCCGCTTCATGATAGGCGGTTTTTTCCTTTTGCTCGTCGGTCAAGACCATCGAGCGGCGTTCCGCCCCCATCATGACCTTGTCTTTGGCCTGTTCGAAATCGTCCATCGTCACAAAGCGGCGGCCAAAGCGGGCGGCCATCAGGGCGGCTTCGTTCACAAGGTTCGCCAGATCAGCCCCCGAAAATCCCGGGCAACCGCGCGCGATGATGCGCAGATCGACATCGGGGCCGACGGGCACTTTGCGGGCGTGGACGGTCAAAATCTTTTCGCGGCCGCGAATGTCGGGGTTGGGCACGTGGATTTGACGGTCAAAGCGGCCCGGACGCAGCAAGGCCGGGTCGAGCACGTCTTTGCGGTTGGTGGCGGCGACGATGATGACACCCTCGTTGGCTTCAAAGCCGTCCATCTCGACCAGCAACTGGTTCAGCGTCTGTTCGCGTTCGTCATTGCCGCCGCCGATGCCCACACCGCGCGCACGGCCCACGGCGTCGATTTCGTCGATGAACACGATGCAAGGCGCGTTTTTCTTGGCCTGCTCGAACATATCGCGCACACGGCTTGCGCCCACGCCCACGAACATTTCCACAAAGTCAGAGCCCGAGATGGTAAAGAACGGCACCCCCGCCTCGCCCGCAATCGCACGCGCCAGCAGCGTCTTACCCGTCCCCGGAGGACCCACCAGCAGCGCGCCTTTGGGAATCTTGCCGCCAAGGCGCGAGAATTTCTGCGGGTTGCGCAGGAATTCCACGATCTCTTCCAGTTCTTCCTTGGCCTCGTCGATGCCGGCCACATCGTCAAAGGTCACGCGGCCTTGCTTTTCGGTCAAAAGCTTTGCGCGGCTTTTGCCAAAGCCCATCGCCCCACCGCGCCCGCCGCCCTGCATGCGGTTCATGAAATAGATCCACACCCCGATCAGCAGGATAAAAGGCAACCACGCGGTCACGATGGTCATCAGGCCCGATTGCTCTTGCGAATCAGCCCGCACGCCGACGCCTTTGGACAAAAGCCGATCTGTCACTTGCTCGCCCGCAGGGCGGATCGCCACATAATGGCTGCCGTCTTTGGCGGTAACCCTGATCTGTTCGCCGTCAAGGGTGACGCCCTTAACCTCGCCCGCGTCGACTTGGGCGATGAAGTCAGAATAGGAAACCGTCTGGGACGAAAAGCTGTTCGTGCTGTTGAACAGGTTGAACAAGGCCAGCACCAAGACCAGCAGCACCACCCAGAAAGCAATATTGCGCGCGTTTCCCACCTGAAACTCCTTTTAACGCGGCTTACCCGACACAGGGCGCGCCGCTTTGACCCCTAAGATAGAGATTCATTTGGCCGGTTCAATGCGATAACGCCGATTAGTTTGCCCTAAGCAAAGGATGCAGCGGCAAAGCGCGGATCGAAGCGGTTTCAAACCCCGCCAAAGGGGCCGCAACCAGCCGTTCGCCCAGCCAAACCGCCGGAGACGCCAGCAGCGCCGCCCGTGGCAGACCCGTGCTGCGCCAGTCGGGGCATTGCGCCAAACCTGCGGCGTCAAGCGGCCCGAGTTCTGCCCCGTCGGGCACATCGCCCACCACCTGCCAGCGGCCATCCCAAATCTGATCCGCCGCGCAGCGGGGAGCGGCTGCCTTTGCCTCGCGCAGCGCACGCAGGCCGCCGCGCCCTTGGAGAAAGCGCACGCCCGCAAGCGTAGCGGCTTGGCCACACGACAGGCGAGCCAGCAATTGGCCGAGTTGAGAACCACGCGGCGCATATTCGGCGGGGGCAATCCATAACAGCACCCGTTGCAACACCCGCCGTTGCGTTTCGGCGGGGGCGCTCCACAGGGCGGGGGCGATGGTCACGGTGCCGCAGTCTTCGCGCAGGGTTTGCACGGCCCAGTCATCGGCGAGCGCGTCCAGCGCCGTGCGGGCCTCGGCCAGGTGGGCCGCGACTTGGGCAAGGCGGGCGGGGGTGACGCCTAAGGGCTGCAGAACGGCCATCGCTTTGCGCGCGCGCACCCGATCAAAGCGCGGGTTGTCGTTAGAGGGGTCTTCGACCCATGTTTTGCCTTGGGCTTGCAGCCATTGCCGCAATTCGGACCGCGTAAAGCCCAGCAGGGGGCGTTGCCATAAGATGCCGCCCTCGGGCCAATGCGCGGCCATAGCCGCTAGCCCATCCACCCCTGCCCCGCGTTGCAGGCGCATCACAAGGGTTTCGGCGATGTCGTTTTGGGTGTGGCCCAAGGCCACGGTGGCAATGTTGTTCTGCACCGCCCAAGCCGCAATCAGACGGCGGCGGGCTTTGCGGGCTTCGTCTTGCAGGTTGCCGCTGTGGTCCCAGCCTTGCCAGAGGAGTGTGGTGTGGCTTAGGCCCAAGGCGGATGCAACCACGCCCACCTGTTCGGCCTCTGCCGCGGCCTCGGCCCGCAGGCCGTGGTTTACGGTCACAATGGCAGGTCGCAGGCCGCAAGCCACGGCCAGATGCAGCATGGCGATCGAATCGCCGCCGCCAGATACCGCCAGCCCCAACGCCTCGCTTGGGCCAAGGCTTGCCAAGAACCGCGCGGGCAGGTCGCTCAAGGACAGCCTTGGGCCACCATGGCGCCTTTGGCCACGGCCTCATCCGGCGAGCCGGGGAAGCGTTTGGCGACCGCGGCCAAGGTCACGCAAGCCTCGGGGCCTTGGCCCAGCTTGCCCAAGGCCTGACCGAGTTTGATCAGCGCTTGTCCGGCCAGTGGGCCGGTTTGGTTGGCGGAGAAGGCGTCAAGAAAGGCCCGCGCCGCATTGGCTGTGTCGCCGGTTTGGGTCAGGGCATCGCCGCGGTACATATCGGCTTGCGGCACCAAGGGGCCACCCGGGTAAGATTGCGCATAGGTTTTGAACAGGTCTGCGGACCCGGCAAAATCGCCTGAATCGAGGGCCGCTTTGGCCCGATCAAAATCGGCCTTTTCGTTGACAGCCAATTCCACCCCATCTGTCGCAGCGGGGGCTGCGGGTGTGGTGGCAAGTGCCGGGTCAGGCGCGGCGGGAGCTGCGGCACCGCCAGCCAAAGCGCCCAGATCGGGCGTTACGGGCAGGGTGGAGGGGTCGCAGCCCTTGGTCAACTCGCACAGACGAAACTCGATATCGCCGATGCGGTTGGTGCCATCGGTGACGACAGAGTTCACCTTTAGCTCGACCGCTTCGGTCTGCGCGGTCAGCTTGGTCAGCGCGGCTTCAATGGCATCAAGGCGCTGCAAAGCGTCGCCACCGGCGCTGCCATTGGTGGCAGCACCTGAAGACACCAGCTCTTGCTTCAACGTCAGGAACTGGGCCGCCAGTTGCGCCAGCTCTGCCTTCACATCGGCCAGCGACTGCGCATCTTGTGCGAAGGCGGGCAGGGGCAGCAGCAGGGTTAGGGCGAAAAGCCAGCGCTTCATGGCAAGCGTTCCTTATTTCATCGACAAAACGGTCACAGCACGGCGGTTCTGCGCGTAGCAGGCTTCCTCCGAGCAGATCGCAATCGGGCGTTCTTTGCCGTAAGACACGGTTTGAATGCGCCCGCCTGCAACACCTTGGGCGATCAGATAGTTCTTCACCGCATCAGCACGGCGCGCGCCAAGGGCGATGTTGTATTCGCGCGTGCCTTGTTCGTCGGCATGGCCTTCCAAGATAATCGCGTAATCGGCATTGGCTTTCAGCCACTGCGCCTGACCGGTCAGGGTGGCGCGGGCCTCGTCTGTCAGGGTGGATTGATCCACCACGAACAGCACGCGGTCGCCCACGCTTTGGTTGAAATACGCCACCGAGGCCGGATTTGACGGATCGCCAAGGCCCGATGTGGTGATGCCATTCGCCCCGACCCCGCCCGCAGCGCCATTGGCCCCCGCATCACCGCCGCCAAAACGGTCAGGGTTGCGGCAGGCAGACAAGGCAAGCGCAGAGACGATCAACAGCACCTTGATCGACAGGGCAAAACGTGCGGACATCGGGGATTTCCTTATTCTTGGTGGCTGGGTTGCGAGGGATATAGCACCTTTGCGGCGGTCTGTTAACTGCCCGTGTCATAGTTAGGGCAAAAGTGGTGACCATGCGGGGTCAGAGGCCGGTCCGGGCGTTGTCACCTGATGCAGATTGCGGCCCGACACGTCGACCGAATACAGCGCGGCCGACCCCGTCGCCCCCTCGGTTTCGCGGGTGAACATGATCACACGGCCATTGGGGGCCCAAGTCGGGCCTTCGTCCATGAAAGACGCCGTCAACAGCCGCTCTTCGGTGCTGTCTGACCGGATCACGCCAATATAGAACCGCCCATCGGCGATTTTGGTAAAGGCGATCAGGTCGCCGCGCGGGCTCCACACCGGGGTGCCGTATTTGCCCTTGCCGGAGGAAATCCGTGTCGGCTCGCCGCCCGTGGCGGGCATGACGTAGATTTGCTGCGCGCCAGAGCGGTCGCTTTCAAAGACGATCTGGCTGCCATCGGGGCTGAATGAGGGGGCGGTTTCGATAGAGGGCGCGTTGGTAAGCTGTTGCAAAGCGCCGCTGTCGATATCCAGCGTGTAAAGGTCGGAGTTTCCGTCACGCTCTAGGCTAAACACCACCGTGCGCCCGTCAGGGGCAAAGCGCGGGGCGAAGGTCATGGAACCGGGCTGCTCATCCAAAACCCGCGTCGACAGATCGGCGGTGTTCATCACATAGATGCGCGGAAAACCCGTGGCGTAGGATGTGAACAAAATCCGGTCGCCATTGGGCGAAAAGCGCGGCGCCAGCACGATAGAGGCGCTGTCGGTCAGATATTGCACATTGGCCCCGTCGTAATCCATCACGGCCAGCCGCTTTTGGCGCGCATCTTTGGGCCCGCTTTCCGACACAAAGACCACGCGGCTGTCAAAATAGGGGCCCTCGCCGGTGATCCGGCTATAGGCGGCATCGGCCACCTTATGCGCCATGCGCCGCCAGCCGTTGGCCGACCCGTTGAACTGCAACCCCTCGCCCAAAGGCTGACCGGATGCCACATCAAACAGCCGGAACTTGACCGACAGCGCCCCGCCCGAGGCTTGCACCGCCCCCGTGATCAGCACCTGTGCGTTGATCGCCTGCCAATCGCCGTAGGCGATGGGCGCATCAAAGCTGGCAATGCCGCTGATATAGGCCGCGGCGGGAATTTCGCGAAACAGGCCCGTGCCGGTTAGATCATCGGCCACCACGCGCGCCAGATCATGGGCGGCTTGCGCGGCCTGAGCATTTTCGGCCACGAAATCGGGCACGGCATAGGGCATGGGTTCAATCACCGGATCGGAAAAGGTGATATGCGGTTCGGTTTGGGCGGCGATGGGGGCTGCGGTTAGGCCCAAGCACACAGCGCCAAGGGCCAAGAGGCGGGTCAGGGAATGGCTAAGGGTCATTCGGTCCTCGTCATGGGAAAGGTAGGGGCGGGCATCAGCGCAGGCGCCCTTGGCTGGTGTCGAAGGTGAAGAGCATAGACTTCCAAGTGTCGTATTTATCAGGCGGCAGGCCAAGGCCCTTTGACGCGCCCCTGTAGACGGCACGCTTGGCAGCCTCAAAGGCTTGTTTGGCCGCCTCGGCGGTGCCGCCGGTGAAATCGACCATCTCGACCGAGAGGATTTTTTGATCTTGCGACACTTGCACGCGCATGGTCACGGTGACGCGGGTCGCCTCGGTCGACAAAGAGCCGATGTTCCAGAAGGGGCCGATGACGCGGCGCAGGCTGTCGATCTCGCCTGAGTTCAGCGCGGCACCAATCGGCTGGTCGCCCGTGCCGCCGCTGCCGCTTTGCGAGGGTTCGGGCGTGGCAGCAGCCGTATCGGGGGCGGTTGCATCGGCCAAGGCCGCGTCGATGGCAGCTTGATCGGCGGCAGAGGTGTCGGCGGCAGAGGTGTCGGCGGGGGCGGG
>JBAXLX010000006.1:0-31084 GCA_037134595.1 Pseudomonadota bacterium | reverse complement strand
ACCGATCCGGCACCCAAGAACAGCATGGCCTTAAAGAAAGCATGGGTGAACAGGTGGAACATCGCCGCCCCATAAACGCCCGACCCTGCAGCGACGAACATGTAGCCCAGTTGCGAGCAGGTCGAATAGGCGATGACGCGCTTGATATCGTTTTGCACCAAACCCACGGTCGCGGCAAAAAACGCTGTCGAGGCCCCGATCACCACGATAAAGGCCTTCGCCTCTGGCGCGAATTCATACAGCGGCGACATGCGGCAGACCAAGAACACGCCTGCCGTCACCATGGTCGCGGCGTGGATCAGGGCTGACACCGGCGTCGGCCCCTCCATCGCGTCGGGCAGCCATGTGTGGAGGAACAGCTGCGCCGATTTGCCGCAAGCGCCGATGAACAAGAGCACGCCGATCAGGTTGGCGGCGTTCCAATCGGCCCACAGGAAATGCAAACTGGTGGTGGCCAAGGTGGGGGTGGCTGCAAAAACATCGTCAAACTTGATGGAATCGGTCAGATAGAACAGCCCGAAAATCCCCAAGGCAAAGCCAAAGTCGCCCACGCGGTTGACCACAAAGGCCTTGATCGCCGCCGCATTGGCGGTGGGCTTGCGGTAATAAAAGCCGATCAACAGGTAAGAGGCAACGCCCACCCCCTCCCAGCCAAAGAACATCTGCACCAGATTGTCTGAGGTGATCAGGGCCAGCATGGCAAAGGTGAAGAACGACAGATAGGCAAAGAAACGGGCGCGGTAAGGCTCGTCATGGCCCCAATTCTCGTCATGGGCCATGTAGCCAAAGCTGTACAGATGCACCAAGGCCGACACCGTGTTAACCACCACCAGCATGATCGCCGTCAAACGATCCAGCCTGATGCCCCAATCGGTCGACAAAGACCCGCTTTCAATCCAGCGCAGCAGTTGGATGTGCTGGGTGACGCCGTCAAAGGTCAAAAACACATACCACGACAGAGCCGCCGCCAAGAACAGCAACCCGGCCGAGATGATCTGGCCCGTCCGCTCGCCAATCAAGCGCCAGAAGAACCCGCAAATCAGTGCACCCACCAAGGGGGCAAGAAGGATGATCGTTACCATATCCTTAGCCCTTCATCACATTGGCGGCTTCAACATCAATCGACCCGCGATTGCGGAAGAACACGACCAGAATGGCAAGCCCAATCGCCGCCTCTGCCGCAGCCACGGTCAGGATCAGCAGGCTAAACACCTGCCCCACCAAGTCACCAGACGCCGAGGAGAAAGCCACAAAGTTGATGTTCACCGCCAAAAGCATCAATTCAATCGACATCAAGATGACGATCACATTCTTGCGGTTCAAGAAGATGCCAAAGATGCCGATGACGAACAAAGCCGCCGCCACGACAAGGTAATGTTGCAGTCCGATCATCTCAGTTCCTCCGGGTCTTGGCCCGTTGTCCTTAGGTAGGATGGGCATGGCCCATCTTCTTTACGTTCGACACGGGGGCCTAGGCCCCGACGTCGCAGTTACAGCCCCTGCCCCGGTTTCACATCGACCATCTCAAGCGCCTTGGCCGGATCGCGCCACATCTGGTGCAGCACGTTCTGCCGTTTGATATCGCGGCGGTGGCGCAGGGTCAGCACAATCGCGCCGATCATCGCGACCAGCAGGATCAGGCCCGCCAGTTGGAACAGGTAGAGGTATTTGTCATACAAAAGCAGGCCCAAAGCGCGGGTGTTATCAATCTGGGTGGCATCGGGCGTGGGCGCTTGGCGCAAGCCCATCGCGCCGTCGGCTGACACCCAAGCACCAAGGCCAAAGGCCAGTTGAATCAGCAAGATCACCGCCACCAAAAGCCCGATTGGCATATATTTCGCCATCTCGCCTTTCAGCTCGGCAAAATCCACGTCCAGCATCATGACGACAAACAAGAACAACACCGCCACTGCGCCAACATAGACGATGATCAGCAGCATCGCGACAAATTCAGCGCCCAGCAGCACAAACAGCCCTGCCGCCGACAGAAAGGTCAAGATCAGCCACAGCACCGAATGCACCGGATTGCGCGACAGGGTCACCATCAGGGCGGCGGCCACCGTGACGGTGGAAAAGGCGTAAAAGGCCAGGTCTGCCACGGTCATGCGGGGGTCTCCTCGGTTTCGGTAAAGACGGCTTGGGCAATTTCCAGCGCCTTCTGGGTGGCGGGCAAGCCGGCGAACATCGACATTTGCCAGATCACTTCGGCAATCTCACGCGCGGTTGCCCCTGCGGCCAGCGCATTGCGCACCGTTGGGCGCAGTTGGGGTTCGCCAAGCGGGCCAAGAACGGTTTGGGCGGCGATGGTCACCAAAAAGCGGGTGCGCGCATCTAGCCCTTGGGGGTTAAAGGTCTTGCCAAAGAACATCTCCAGCATTTCCTTGGGCATCGCCGGAAACATCGCCTCGAACGCCGCCGGATCAACCGTGCCAAAGGCCGAAGGCGTGAAGGCGCGGGCCATGGTTTGGCCCTGCTCTAGCATCGACTGGAAAAGTTTGGCGAAATCTTGGGTCATCAGCGGTAAGGCGCGTCAAGTTCAAGGTTGCGGGCGATTTCGGCTTCCCAGCGGTCGCCGTTGTCAAGCAATTTGGCCTTGTCGTAGAACAGTTCTTCGCGCGTTTCCGAGGCGAATTCGAAATTCGGCCCTTCGACGATGGCATCCACGGGGCAAGCCTCTTGGCAGAAACCGCAGTAGATGCACTTGGTCATGTCAATGTCATAGCGCGTGGTGCGGCGGCTGCCGTCTTCGCGTGGTTCGGCATCAATCGTGATGGCTTGGGCGGGGCAGACAGCCTCGCACAGTTTGCAGGCAATGCAACGTTCTTCGCCCGAAGGATAGCGGCGCAGCGCGTGTTCGCCGCGAAAGCGCGGGCTGAGCGGGCCTTTTTCGTGCGGATAATTCAGCGTGGCCTTGGGGGCAAAGAAATACTTCATCCCCAGCCCAAAGCCTTTGATAAAATCCATCAGGAAGAAGTATTTGGTGGCGCGGGTCCAATCGACATTGGCCATGGATCAGCCTCCCATCGCGTAGCGGGCCCAGAAATGGCCGAGGATTTCAAACTTGGCCAAGAAGGCCACCAGCACAACCCAGCCCAAGGACATGGGCAAGAACACTTTCCAACCAATCCGCATCAATTGGTCGTAGCGGTAGCGCGGCACAATCGCCTTGACCATGGCGAACATAAAGAACCACACCGACATCTTGGCCACCATCCACAGCACCCCGTCAGGAATGCCCGGCACGGGCGACAGCCAGCCGCCAAAGAACAACAGCGTGATCAGCGCGCACATCAGGAAGATGGCGATATATTCACCGGCCATGAAAAGCAGGTAAGGGGTCGAGGAATATTCCACCATGAACCCCGCCACCAGTTCCGACTCGGCCTCAGGCAGGTCAAACGGCGGGCGGTTGGTTTCGGCCAAGGCCGAGATGAAGAACAACACCACCATCGGCAAATGCGGCAGCCAGTACCAGCCAAACAGCCCGTAACCGGTGTTCTGCGCCTGAACAATCGCGCCGAACGACAGCGAGCCAGTCGACAGGATCACCCCGATAATGATCAACCCCAGCGAGACTTCATACGAAATCATCTGCGCCGCAGAGCGCAGCGACCCAAGGAAAGCGTATTTCGAGTTCGAGGCCCACCCGCCCATGATCACGCCGTAAACCTCTAGCGAGGAAGCGGCAAAGACGAACAGCACGGCCACGTTGATATCGGCCAAAATCCATCCCGGGCTAAAGGGTAGGACGGCCCAAGCCAAGATCGCCAGCACGAAAGACATCAGCGGTGCCAAGAAGAACACCGGACGATCGACTCCCGCCGGAACAACGATTTCCTTGACGACATATTTCAGCGCATCCGCCACCGTTTGCAGCAAGCCAAACGGCCCCACCACATTCGGCCCACGGCGCATTTGCACGGCGGCCCAGATTTTGCGGTCGCCGTATACAAGGAACAGCAGGCTGATCATCACAAAACCCGTGATCAGCAGGCTTTGGCCAATCAACAGCACCGCTGTGCCAAGCCCTGTCGCAAAGAAACCCATAATTCCTGTCCTCTTTCCTTCAGGCGGCCAAGGTCGCGGGCATAGCCTGCGCCTTGGTTGGTCTTACCGCAGCTTTGGCGTCGATTTTGCAACGCAAAGCGGATGTTATCGCTTTGGCGCTGTAAATCGCATTCGGGCGCAAAGTTCCACAGCAATCGCGCATCATTCGGCCGCCATCTGCGGGGCCGTACGGCCCGCTTCCATCGCCGCCAATTCCCCCATCGTGGCCGAGGCCCGGGCGATGGGGTTTGTCAAATAATAGCCCTTGTACACCGTGCGCAACGTCGCAGCCCCCATGTCGCGCGGGGCAAGCGCCGTCCAGCCGTTGTCGGCCACCTGATCGATAGCGCCCAAATGCGGATGCTTGACGACAAGGGCGGCGCGCAGTTGGGTCAGGCTATCCCACGGCAGGGTCTTGCCCAGTTCTGCCGACAAAGCCCGCACAATCGCCCAGTTTTCCTTCGCCTCACCCGGCGCAAAACCGGCGCGCAGCGCCAGTTGCGGGCGGCCTTCGGTGTTTACAAACAGGCCGTTTTCTTCCGTATAGGCCGCGGCGGGCAAGATCACATCGGCGCGGTTTGCGCCACGGTCGCCGTGGCTGCCTTGGTAGATCACGAAGGGGCCAGCGGCGATGTCAACCTCGTCAGCGCCAAGGTTATAGATCACCTCTGCGCCCTCGACTGCGGCCAAAAGCCCGCCTTCGGTGGCAGCCCCCACATCCATCGCCCCAACGCGCGAGGCGGCGGTGTGCAGCACCAGCATCTTGCCGCCGATCTTTTCAGCCAAGGCCATGGCATGAGCCAAGACAGCTTCGCCGTCCGCCTCGCTGATGGCACCCTGCCCGACGATCACCAAACCGCCGGTTTGGGTGGCATTGGCGACAGCAAAGGCCAAAGCGGCGCGGTCGGTGCCTGCGTGGGTGTAGTCATAGGTCAGATCAACCGCAGGCCCGATCAGCGAAATCTTGGCGTTCTTGGTCCAAGCCTTGCGCAGACGGGCGTTCAGCACCGGCGCTTCCAAGCGCGGGTTGGTGCCGATCAGCCAGATCGTGCGGGCGTCATCGATATCGGCAATGGCCGCGTTGCCGACATAGGCCGAGCGGTTGCCCATCGGCAGCCGCGCCCCATCGGTGCGGCATTCAACCTGCCCGCCAAGGGCATCGACCAGCGCTTTGAGCGAAAACACCGCTTCCACAGGGGCCAGATCGCCGACCAGGCCCAGCACCTTCTTGCCCGCCATCGCGGCGGCGACTTTGGCCAAAGCCTCGCCCCAACCGGCTTTGCGCAGCTTGCCGTTCTCGCGCACATAGGGCGTGTCCAGCCGCTGGCGGCGCAGACCGTCCCAGATGAAGCGGGTTTTGTCAGAGATCCACTCTTCGTTCACGCCGTCATGGTTGCGCGGCAAAATGCGCATCACTTCGCGGCCCTTGGTGTCGATGCGGATGTTCGAGCCCAAGGCATCCATCACGTCGATCGATTCGGTCTTTGTCAGCTCCCACGGGCGGGCGGTGAAGGCATAGGGCTTTGATGTCAGCGCGCCCACGGGACACAGGTCGATGATATTGCCCTGCAGGTTCGAATCCAGCGTTAGGTTCAAATAAGACGTAATTTCCGCATCTTCGCCGCGCCCGGTCTGGCCCATCTGCGTGATGCCCGCCACTTCCGAGGTAAAGCGCACACAGCGCGTGCACGAAATGCAGCGCGTCATCTTGGTTTCGACCAAAGGCCCAAGGTTCAGATCCTCTGACGCGCGCTTGGGCTCGCGGTAGCGGCTGAAATCAACCCCGTAGGCCATGGCCTGATCTTGCAGATCGCATTCCCCACCTTGGTCGCAAATCGGGCAATCAAGCGGATGGTTGATCAGCAAGAATTCCATCACGCCTTCGCGGGCCTTTTTGACCATCGGCGAATTGGTCTTCACGACCGCCGGTTCGCCGTTCGGCCCGCCACGCAGGTCTTTGACCTGCATCGCGCAAGATGCCGCAGGCTTGGGCGGGCCGCCCACAACCTCGACCAAGCACATCCGGCAGTTGCCGGCGATGGTCAGACGCTCGTGATAGCAAAAGCACGGAATTTCAACGCCGGCCACTTCGGCAGCCTGAATGAGGGTCATCGCGGGATCGACCTCGACCTCTATGCCGTCGATGATCAGCTTTTTCAGGTTCGACATCTTAGATGGTCCTTTCAGCTTTGGCCGGGCGCGCGGCGGGGGGCAAAAACCACCCGCTTCGTCTGCCGCGGTTCATCCGCTTTTCGTAGCCCTTTGGCAACGGGTTTTCGCCATCCCGTTGGGAGGGGCGTGATAAATTCTGTAGGCCTTGGTGCGGCTTGGGCCAAAGCGCGAGGGGTCAAGATCCGGCTCATCGGCTTGACCGCAGCAAGGTGCCCAAGGGCGTTTTCTTGGCAATCTCAGCCTCGCCGACCGCGCAATAGCTTTGCACATCACCAAGATTGGCCCCGGCTGCGGCAAGATAAGCTGCCGCCTCGTCCTTGAGGCGTTTTTTCTGCGCGGAGTCGCCGCGAAAGGCGTCATAATCGGAGGCAGAATAGCCCTGCGCCTCGGCATAGGCTTTGAGCTCCCACAAGCGGCGCATGACAACCAGCATCCGCGCGGAAATCGTGGGGCAGGTCTTGCGCACAATGTCCCCGGCAAAGCCTGCCCGCAGTTCGTCGTTGATATGGGCGTTTTGCGCCATTGGAACAGGACCAGCCGAAACCGGCAGGGCCAGCATCAAGCCCACCACCGCGCAGGCACCTGCCTGACGCAGCCCCCGCACCGCTTTGGAAAAACCGACCCGCATCGCCTTATTCTGCCGCAATAGCGCTGACCCGGCCGGTTTTTTTGTATTTGATCCGGTCCTCGATCTCGTTCCTAAAGGCGCGCACCAAACCTTGGATCGGCCAAGCAGCCGCATCGCCCAAAGCGCAGATCGTGTGGCCTTCGACCTGTTTGGTGACCGACAACAGCATGTCGATTTCTTCCAGCTCGGCGTCGCCCTTCACGATCCGCTCCATCACGCGCATCATCCATCCCGTGCCTTCGCGACACGGCGTGCATTGGCCGCAGGATTCGTGCTTGTAGAATTTCGACAAGCGCCAGATCGCCTTGATCACGTCGGTTTGCTGATCCATCACGATCACCGCCGCCGTGCCAAGGCCAGAGCGTTGCTCGCGCAGCCAGTCGAAATCCATGATAGCATTGTCGCATTGCGATGCAGTCAGCATCGGCACCGAAGACCCGCCCGGAATGACGGCTTTCAGATTCGACCACCCGCCGCGCACGCCGCCGCAATGCTCTTCGAGCAATTCGCGCAAGGTGATCGACATCGCCTCTTCGACCACGCAAGGGTTGTTCACATGGCCAGAGATGCCAAACAGCTTGGTGCCCGTGTTGTTGGGCCGACCAAAGCCTGCAAACCACTCCGCCCCGCGCCGCAAGATCGTGGGGACAACGGCGATGGATTCGACGTTGTTCACCGTGGTCGGGCAGCCATAAAGACCCGCGCCCGCCGGAAACGGCGGCTTCATGCGCGGCATGCCTTTTTTGCCTTCAAGGCTTTCCAAGAGGGCGGTTTCTTCGCCGCAAATATAGGCCCCCGCGCCGTGGTGCAGGTAAAGGTCGAAATCATAGCCCGACCCGCAGGCGTTCTTGCCCAAAAGCCCGGCGTCATAACATTCGTCAATCGCCGCCTGCAGCGCCTCGCGCTCGCGGATATATTCCCCGCGAATGTAGATATAACAGGTATTCGCCGCCATGGCGAAAGAGGCAATCAAGGCGCCTTCGACCAGCGTATGGGGATCATGGCGCATAATCTCGCGGTCTTTGCAGGTCCCCGGTTCGGATTCGTCGGCATTGATGACCAAATAAGCAGGCCGCCCGTCTGACACCTTGGGCATAAACGACCACTTCAAGCCCGTGGGAAACCCCGCGCCACCCCGCCCGCGCAGGCCCGAGGCTTTGACAATCTCGACGATCTTATCACGGCCCAAGGCCAAAATGCCGGCCGTGCCATCCCAATGGCCGCGCTTGCGTGCGCCCGAAAGGCTGCGGTCGTGCATCCCGTAAAGATTGGTAAAGATGCGGTCTTGATCCTTGAGCATCTGCCCGTTCCTTCATTCCCGGCCACAAGGGCCCATTACGCCTGACGTTTGCGCCAAAGCCGGTAGGTTGCAATCATCGCCCATAAAAAGGCGGCTCCGGCGGAGAGGTCTGCCAGAAAAACAAACTTTGGCGGCCAGTTCATCTGCCCGCCGAGATATTCCACGCCCAACCACAGAACCGCCGCAAGGGCGATCACCACCGCGATCAACCGCGCTTCAAAGCTGCCGTTGGATGGGGTGGGTGCCATTCTTAGTGCCCGTGATGGCCGTGGTCGTGCGCGTCGCCGTGCGGCGGGTCTTCCCAGAACTGGGCCAGTACCACGGCGTAGACGACAAAAACCGTTCCCGCCAAAAGGGCCGCCGCCGCCACAGACATGCCCGTCAGCCAAACGGCCAGACAGGCCGTGACCGCTGCCGCCACCAAGGCCCAAAGCCAGTTCGACGCCCTTGCGCCCTCTGACGGGTCTGCGTGATGCTCGCTCATATCCGCCCCCTATGCCGTCGCGCGGCCCTTAAGCCACGGCGTTAAAATCGGCACTTCGGTTCCGTCGATGCGCTTGACCGTATCGCCCAGATCCACCGCCGCTTGGGCCGAAGCGTTGTATTGCTTCTTGCCGCTTTCGAAATCTTTCAGGCTGGTCAGGCCCGACAAAGGCTCGGCCGCATAACGGCCGTTTTGCGGGCCGGGGACGGGCACTTCGCCCTTGGAAAACCGCGCGATCAGGTCGCGCAACTTGTCGGCCGTCAGGTCTTCGTAATAATCCTTGCCGATCTGGGCCATGGGCGCATTGGCGCAAGCGCCCATACATTCGACCTCTTCCCATGAAAACTTACCATCCGCCGACAGGGTATGCGCATGAGGCGAGATCAGCTCTTTGGCCACAGCCACCAGCTCTTCCGCACCGCAAATCATGCAGGTGGTGGTGCCGCAAATCTGGATATGCGCCACAGACCCAACCGGTTGCAGTTGGAACATAAAGTAAAACGTCGCCACTTCCAAAGCGCGGATATAGGCCATGCCCAACATATCGGCGACATGTTCAATCGCAGGACGGGTCAGCCAGCCTTCTTGCTCTTGCGCGCGCCACAACAGCGGTATGATGGCGCTGGCCTGACGGCCTTCGGGGTATTTGGAAATCTGGCCCTTGGCCCATTCAAGGTTCTTTTCCGTGAAGGCGAAAGAGGCGGGTTGGTCTTTGTGCAAGCGGCGCAGCATCAGCGGTCCACCTCTCCGAAAACGATGTCCATGGTGCCGATGATGGCGGAAACGTCGGCCAGTTGGTGGCCTTTGCACATGAAATCCAAGGCTTGCAGGTGCAAGAACCCCGGCGCGCGCAGTTTGGCGCGGTAGGGTTTGTTGGTGCCGTCGGCCACCAGATAAACGCCGAATTCGCCCTTGGGCGCTTCCACAGCGGCGTAGACTTCGCCGGCGGGAACGTGGAAGCCTTCGGTATACAGCTTGAAGTGGTGGATCAGGCTTTCCATCGAGGTTTTCATATCGGCACGTTTCGGCGGGGTCAGCTTGCCGCGTGCCAGAATGTCGGTTTGGGCGGCTGGTTCGCGCAGTTTGGCCACGGCTTGGCGGATGATCGAGGTGGATTCCTCCATCTCGGCCATGCGCACCAGATAGCGGTCGTAGCAGTCACCGTTCTTGCCGGTGGCGACTTTGAAATCAAACTCGTCATAGCATTCGTAAGGCTGGCTGCGGCGCAAATCCCACGCAAGGCCCGACCCCCGCGCCATGACGCCCGAAAAGCCCCAAGCCTGCACATCGGCTTCGGTGATGATGCCGATATCGACATTGCGCTGCTTGAAGATGCGGTTTTCGGTCCACAGGCCATGCAGATCGTCCAGCACGCGCTGGAAGCCGTCGCACCATGCGGCGATATCGTCCAGCAATTGCGGCGTGAGGTCTTGGTGCACCCCACCGGGGCGGAAATAGGCGGCATGCAGACGGGCACCAGAGGCGCGTTCGTAAAAGCCCATCAGCTTTTCACGCTCTTCAAAACCCCACAGCGGCGGGGTCAAAGCGCCCACGTCCATCGCTTGGGTCGTGGTGTTGAGGATATGGTTCAGCACGCGGCCAATTTCACAAAACATCACGCGGATCAGGCTGGCGCGGCGCGGCACGACCGTGCCGGTCAGCCGTTCGATGGCCAAGCACCAAGCGTGTTCTTGGTTCATCGGGGCCACATAATCCAGCCGGTCGAAATAGGGCAGGTTTTGCAGATAGGTGCGGCTTTCCATCAGCTTTTCGGTGCCACGGTGCAACAGGCCGATATGCGGGTCGCAGCGTTCGACAATCTCGCCGTCAAGCTCTAGCACAAGGCGCAAAACGCCGTGGGCTGCGGGGTGTTGCGGGCCGAAGTTGATGTTGAAATTGCGGATGCGCTGCTCGCCCGTTTCCAGATCAACCGAGCCGTCGTCGTAATGGTTCTGCCGGATATCGCCGTCCATCTTTTATGCCTTCTTTTCGTCGCCCGGAAGAATGTATTGCGCACCCTCCCACGGGCTCATGAAATCGAACTGACGGTATTCTTGCACCAGTTTGACCGGTTCATAGACCACGCGCTTTTGCACTTCGTCATAGCGCACTTCGGTGTAGCCGGTGGTCGGGAAATCTTTGCGCAAGGGGTGGCCGCGAAAGCCGTAGTCGGTCAGGATGCGGCGCAGGTCGGGGTGGCCACTGAACAGGATGCCGAACAGATCGTACACCTCACGCTCGAACCAGTTGGCAGCCGGATAGACGCTGATCAGCGAGGGCACCATATCTGTGTCGCCGACATGGGCTTTCACCCGCACCCGCCCGTTGGTGTACATCGACAGCAGGTGGTAGACGATATCAAAGCGGTCCAGCCGTTCGGGATGGTCAACCGCGGTGATGTCGACAAGGGAGGTCATGCGGGTCGATGGATCCTCTTTCAGATGGGCCATCAGGCCCACCAAACTGTCTAAAGCCACGGTCACGGTCAGCTCGCCAAAGGATTCAAACGCGCTCAGAACTCCCGCGCGGGTTGACAGGGCAGCGGCAAGGTCGGTCAGGTTCAGTGCCATCATGCCCCCTTAACGCACCAAAGTGCCGGTGCGGCGGATTTTGCGTTGCAGTTGCAGAATGCCGTAGAGCAGCGCCTCGGCTGTGGGCGGGCAACCGGGGATATAGATATCCACCGGCACGATCCGGTCACAGCCGCGCACGACCGAATAGGAATAGTGGTAATACCCGCCGCCATTGGCACAAGACCCCATCGAGATCACATAGCGCGGCTCTGGCATCTGGTCGTAAACCTTGCGCAGCGCGGGGGCCATTTTGTTGGTCAAAGTGCCCGCCACGATCATCAAATCCGACTGGCGCGGCGAGGCGCGGGGTGCCGTGCCGAAGCGTTCCAGATCATAGCGCGGCATCGAGACGTGGATCATTTCCACCGCACAGCAGGCCAGACCGAATGTCATCCAGTGCAGCGACCCGTTGCGGGCCCAGTTGATGATGTCTTCGGTCGAGGTCAGCAAAAAGCCCTTGTCCTGCAATTGCGCATTCAAGGCTTGGGTCGCAACCTCGCGGTCAGCGCCTGCGGTATTGGCCCCTGTCATCACGCCCATTCCAAGGCCCCCTTCTTCCATTCATAGGCAAAGCCCACGGTCAAGACGCCCAAGAACACCATCATCGACCAGAAGGCCACCATGCTGATATCGGCGAAGGCGACAGCCCATGGGAACAAGAACGCCACTTCCAGATCGAAGATGATGAACAAGATCGACACCAGATAAAACCGCACATCAAACTTCATGCGCGCATCGTCAAAGGCGTTGAAGCCGCATTCGTAAGCCGACAGCTTTTCTGGATCAGGATTGCGCACCGCAATGAGGGCGGCTGACAGAATCAGCACCAGCCCAAGGCCCAAAGCCACGGCCAACAGCACCAGAATTGGCAAGTACTCACGCAGAAGACTGTCCACGAGGGGCTCCTTCAACCGATCTGCGAAAAGCGCCACAGGCGGCCCTTTCCCAACTTGCGCCCCGTTTACCCCCACCCCTTGGCGGGGTCAACCAAGGCGAAGTGAAAATGCGGGATTTCTAAGGCTTAAGCCCAAGGCGCAAGCACAGCCCAAGGCAAAGCCTGCAAAACCCCTTGTTTTGACACATCCCGTTCATACATAAACATTCCGACAGTTTTACATCAGTGCGAGAAAAACATGCGGTCCCTTGCCATTGGCGCCCTTATGCTGTGCGCCACCCCTGCCCTGTGCGAAGAAGTCGGGCGCGTGGGGGTCGACTGGACGGGCAACGACATTGTGATCGAGGCCATTCCAGACCCCAAAGTGGCCGGCGTGACCTGCCATATCGCCTATTTTGACCGATCGGTGCTGGACCGTTTGTCAAATGGCAACTGGTTTGAAGACCCGTCCAATTCGTCGATCGCTTGCCGCCAAACGGGGCCGCTGCGCTTGGGGCCGATCGACACCTCGCCGCAAGGCGAGGAGGTCTTTAGCCGCTCGACCTCGTTGATTTTCAAATCGCTCAACGTGACGCGGATTTTTGATGAGAAAAATCAGGTGTTGATCTATCTCACCCATGCCAATGATCTGACCCAAGGCAGCGCCAAGATGTCGATCTCGACCGTGCCGCTGTTTGGGGCGGTGAAACCTTAACCCAGAAACTTGCCCGTGATCTTGCCCAAGTGGCGGGCTAACTTGACCGTCTCTGACGTGCCGGGGGGATGCTTTGTGTCCATCGGCGTGGTTTCGATCACGGTTTGCGCCTTGTCGCCGACCTTTTTCAGCGCGGCTTCAACGCCTTTGTTGACGGTTTGGCCCATGAAGCGGGTCAGGGTGGATAGGATCAATCGGTTCATCTTAATCCTCAAAAAGCTCGGACTGGTCCGAGGGTGCAGCGTCCTCATCGTCAAGCACAGAGTCTAGCGCGGGAAGCGGGCGGCTGTCGAGCAGCCCTGCGGCGCGCAGTTCTTTCAGGCCGGGCAGATCACGGGCAGATTCTAGGCCGAAATGGTCCAGAAAGGTTTCGGTCACAACAAAGGTCACAGGCCGCCCCGGGGTCATGCGGCGGCGGCCTAGGCGGATCCAGTCCAATTCCAGCAGTTGATCCACCGTGCCGCGGCTGACGGCCACCCCCCTGATCTCTTCAATCTCGGCGCGGGTGACGGGTTGGTGATAGGCCACGATGGCCAAGGTTTCGATCGCAGCGCGCGACAGTTTGCGGGGTTCGATGCGTTCTTGATGCATCAGATGGCCCAGATCGGGCGCGGTGCGAAAGGCGAAGGCTTGGCCTATTTGCACCAGCCGCACGCCGCGCCCTTCGTAGCGGCGGCGCAAATGGGCCACAGCCGCCGCCGGATCACAGCCCTGCGGCATCCGGCGTTCCAAGTCTGCCAAGGTGACAGGTTCGGCCGAGGCGAAGAGGATGGCCTCCACCATGCGCTCTTGCTCGCCCATCGGCGGGGCTGCAAACAGGCTAAGCTCGGCAGGGTCCATCACAGCTCTCCCTTGGCGCGCATCATCAGGGGGGCGAAGATTTCCGTCTGCTTCAATTCCACTTGGCCGCGCTTGGCCATTTCCAACACGGCTGCAAAATGCGCCGCCGTGGCAGAGCGTCTGCGCGTGGGCGAGGCCCCCCAGCCTTCCGGCAGAAACGAGGTCAGGTCTGACCAAGCCCCCATATAGCCTAACAGGCCCCGCATACGGTCAAGGGCTTGTTCCATCGTGAACACATGTTCGCGGTCAAAGGCATAGGGGCGAAAGTCGTCGCGGGTGCGGATGCGGGCATAGGCGCGCATCAGATCCAAAAGTGAGGCGTCAAAGCGCAGGGCCTTGCGGATCGTAGCCACCTCTGGCTGGCCGCGCACAAAGACATCGCGGCCGCGTTGGTCGCGGGCCATCAACCGCGCCGCCGCCTCGCGCATGGCAGAGAGGCGTTCGAGTTGAAAGGCCAAGTGCGCTGCCAAATCTTCCGCACTCGGGCCAGCCTCACCCGGTTCGGGCGGCAACAGCAGGCGGGATTTCAGGTAAGCCAGCCACGCGGCCATCACCAGATAATCCGCCGCAAGTTCGATGCGTAAAGCCACGACACGGTTGACAAATTGCAGATATTGCTCGGCCAGTTGCAGCACCGAAATGCGCCGCAGGTCAACCTTTTGCGTGCGCGACAGGGTCAACAGCAGGTCGAGCGGGCCTTCGAAGCCGTCGACATCAATGATCAGCGCCTCTTCCGCCAAACGCTCAGAGGGGGATGGTTTTGTCCAGTCGTCAGCTTGGGCCATGGGGCGCATCCGGCATAAGGCTTGCAAGGTCGGCCTCAAGGGCTGCACTGTCACCCTGTGGCACTGGGTTGCGCCATGCCAGTGCGGATTGGGCGCGCTGGCGTGCGGCGGCTGACATATCGCCCGCAGCCGCCGCCACTTGCGCCATGTCGGCCAGATCGCCGTTGCACTGCAAGGCCAGATCGCACCCCGCCGCCATCGCCGCTGCGGTGCGTTCGGCCAAGCTGCCAGACAGCGCTTGCATGTTCAAATCGTCCGTCATCAGCAACCCGCCAAAGCCGATGTCGTGGCGGATCACATCCATCATCGCAGGCGATTGGGTGGCGGGCAGGTCGTCATAGGCGGTAAAGACCAAATGCGCAGTCATGGCCATCGGCAGGTCGTTTAACGCCTTGAACGGGGCAAAATCCTGCGCAGCCAGCTCTTGGCGCGAGGCGGTGACACGGGGCAAATCGTGGTGCGTGTCTACGCTGGATCGGCCGTGGCCGGGCATATGCTTGACCACGGGCAGACAGCCGCCATCCAACAGGCCCTGCGCCACCGCACGGCACAGACGGGAAACCGTTGCAGGATCAGACCCATAGCAGCGGTTTTTCAAGAAGGGATGGGTGGCATCGAAAATCAGGTCCGCCACGGGGGCGCAATTGGCATCAATGCCAACCGCCGCCAATTCCCGCGCGATGATCTGATAGCGCAACGCCAGTGCGCGCGCGGCGTGCTCGCCTGCGGCAGTGACAAACTCCAACGGCGGGGTCCACTCGCGCCAGTAAGGGGCGCGCAGGCGTTGCACGCGGCCCCCTTCTTGATCGACCAAAATCAGCGCATCGCGGCCCACACCGTCGCGCAAAGCCGCCGTCAGACGGCGGAGTTGATCGGGGCTTTCGATATTGCGGGCAAAGAGGATAAAGCCAAAAGGGTCGTAGTCGCGAAAGAACGCCGCCTCCTCGGCCGCAAGGCTGGGCCCTGCACAGCCAAAGATCGCAGCCCCCCGCCCGACCCCTGTCATCTTTGGGCTAAGGGCACGCATTCTGTGCCTTTAGCCTGCAAAGCGGCGCAAAAGCTTTGCGCCTCGGCCTCGGTTGCCAGACCCTCGACCCGCAGGCGGAAGGCAGCGCGGCCGTTGATCTGGACCGGTTGCACCACCATCGCCTTGCCCACCATCAAGCCGCCAAAGCTTTCTTGCAATTGGGCGAATTTGGCGCGCGCCAGGTCGGGTGTCGGGTAAGCGTCAAACTGCGCCAAGAGCGTGCCCACGGGAATTGCGCTTGAGTCTTTTTCGACAATCGCGGGGGCCAGGCTGGCTATGGGCTGAAGGGCGGCAGTGCCCAAATCGGCAGGGCGCGGTTGCGGGCGCAGGGCGGGGCTTATGCCAGCATCGGCAGGGGATTGGGATAAAGCCGCCGCAACCGCAGCATCGACGCTGTCTTGGGTCAAGACGGGGGCGGCTTGGGGGGCAAGGTCAGGGGCGGGCGCGTCATCTTGGGGTGCCAAAATGGCAACATCCTGTGGCAAGGCATCACCGCGCGCCTCAGCGCTTGGGTCAGCCACCGGCACATCTAACGGCTGCAAATCGACCGGCACCGGAGCCAAAGTGACCGTATCGGCCAACTTCGCCGATGTGCCTGTGGCCACGACGGCATTCACGGTCAATCCCTGATTAAGCGCTTGTTCGCCACCCGGATCAGCGGGGGCGATGCGCATGGCCCCCGCGACGGCACGCATCACAGGCACGCCCGTCACATCGCGCACCGCCAAAGCGTAACCCCAGTAAGCCAATCCCACAACCAAAGCGAGCGAACTTGCTGCCCCGGCGATGCTAACCCAGCGCCGCGCTTGCGACAGAACCGCGCCTTGCCGCCCATAGGGGTCATCATAAGCCGAGCCATGCTCGTCATACTCAAAAACTGCCATGTCGCCTCACACACAGGTGCGATACGTTGCCGCCCCCGCTTATATTGCCCGTCGCCGTAATTTTGCTTTTCAGCGCATCTCTTCTACTGGCTTAACACCAAGAATAGCCAATCCTGCGGAAATCACAACGCCTGTGGCACGCGCGAGCGCGATTTTTGCACAAGATGTTGCGTCTTTGCCCTCTTGCAGGAACCTCAGGCTGGGGTCGTCATTGCCGCGGTTCCACAGCCCGTGGAATTCTGACGCGAGTTCATGAAGGAAAAACGCAATCCGGTGCGGTTCGTTGCCTTTGGCGGCGATGTCAACCTCACGCGGCCATTCGGCGATTTGCTGGGCCATGTCGATTTCGGCAGGGTGCGACAATTGGGTCAGATCGGCCTGCGCAAGGGCTGCATCCGACACATCCAACCCCGCCGCCTGCGCCTTGCGCAGCACGGAGTTGATCCGCGCATTGGCGTATTGCACATAAAACACCGGATTGTCTTTGGATTGTTCCAGCACCTTGGCGAAGTCGAAATCCAAGGCCACATCGTTCTTGCGCGTCAGCATCATAAAGCGCGTCACATCCGCGCCGGCCTGTTCCACCACATCATGAAGGGTCACGAAGGTACCGGCCCGCTTCGACATTTTGAACGGCTCGCCGTTTTTGTACAGCTTCACCAATTGCACCAGTTTGATATCGAGCGGCACGCGGCCGCCTGACAGGGCCGAAACCGCCGCCTTCATCCGCTTGACATAACCGCCGTGATCGGCGCCGAAAATGTCGATCAGCTCGTCAAAGCCGCGCTGCACCTTGTCGAAGTGATAGGCGATGTCGGGCGCGAAATAGGTCCACGACCCGTCCGATTTCATCACAGGCCGATCAACATCGTCGCCGTGCGCGGTGGAGCGGAACAAAGTTTGAATCCGCGCCTCGTAATCTTCGGGCACTTTGCCCTTGGGCGGTTCCAGCGTGCCCTCGTAGATCAGGCCCTGATCGCGCAAGGTCTGGATCGCAGCCTCGATCTGGCCCGTGCCGTACAGCGCTTTTTCCGAGGAATAGACATCCATCCGCACGCCCAACTGCGCCAGATCGTTGCGGATCTCTTGCATCATCATGGCAGAGGCAAAGTCACGCAGATCGGCAAGCCAGACCGATTCGGGCTGGTTCAGAAGGCTGGTGCCGTATTTGGCTTTCAAGGCTTCGCCGACCGGAACCAGATAATCGCCCGGATAAAGCCCCTCGCGGATTTCAGGTTCCAGCCCGTTGGCCTCGCGGTAGCGTTCATAGGCCGAGCGTGCCAAAACATCGACCTGCGCGCCGCCGTCGTTGATGTAGTACTCCCGCGTCACCGACCATCCGGCAAAGGCCAACAGGTTCGACAGGGCATCGCCCACCACAGCCCCGCGCACATGGCCGACATGCATCGGCCCCGTGGGATTGGCCGAAACAAATTCCACATTCACCTTGCGCCCCGCGCCCGCGTAAGAGCGGCCATAATCGGCCCCATCGGTCAAGGCCGATTTCACCACGCTTTGCCAGACAAGGTTAGACAACCGCAGATTCAAAAACCCCGGTCCCGCCACATCCGCCGCCAGAATGCGCACATCTTTGGCCAAACGGGCCGCCAAGGCTTCCGCAATCGCGCGCGGTGCAAGACCCGCCGGCTTGGCCAGCACCATCGCGGCATTGGTCGCCATATCGCCGTGGGCGGCATCGCGGGGCGGCTCTACCGCGACATGGGCAAAGTCCAGCCCCTGCGGCAGGGCCCCTTGTGCCGTCATGGCGGTCAGTTCGGCCACCACAAGGGCACGGATATCGGCGAAGAGATTCATCTGATCAAATCCTGTCTTATCGTCTGCGGGATGCCAGAGAGCAGGACGCAGGTCAAGGACAGGTGCTGGGGACGGCAAAAGCGGCAGCCCTACTTGGGGGCCGCCGCTAGGATTTATCCCTTAGTGGGCGGCATTTTGCGGATGTAATGCGCCTCGCGCGACCCAAAGAACATCGTCACCACCGCCCCGAGCAGCCACCAAAGCGGCTGCGGAATCGCGGCCAAGACCTGCATCTGGGTTTCAAACCAAGCAGGCGCGATCCCTGCCACAACGAACACGCCCAAAGCGCCCAAAGCCATCAAAGGACGCGGCAAGCGGTTGAGCGCATCGATCAAGCGGTCATAACCCGCCTTGCCCGTGGCAGTCTTGGGCTGCACTTGGGGCATGGGGCCAGCGGCCCCGCTTGCCAGACCCTCTGCCAAGGTTTCGGCGGTGGTGACAATTTGGTTAAAATCCATGCGATATCCTTTCATCTCCAAGCCGCGACACGGGCCTGATGCTGCGATAAGGTCAGGTGTAAGGCGGGCGGAAGGAAGGCCTCGGCCCGCGTGATCCACCCGCCTTTGCCCCCATCGCGCCGCAGCACATATTTGCGGCTGGCGGGGCGGGCATCGGCGAGGGAATAGTAAAAATCGCGCCGTGCGATGCCGTATAGGTCGCACAGGCCCTGCGCATCGCAGGCCTGCACGGCGGCCAAAGTCGCCGGACCCAGCACGCCGTCACAGCGCAGCTTATGGCCTTGGGCGGCCAGCACCCGTTGCAACAGTTTGATCGCCATGGTGCCGGCATTGACATACATGTCAAACACCGGGGCCTGCAAAGGGGCGGGCAAGTGGTGCAGGCCGGGTCGCTCAAAATAGCGGGTGAGAAAAATCTCCACCGCATCCGCCGCCGTCACGGCACGCAGATCGGCCACATCGACCACGCCATCGGCGTTCACATCCCGTGCTAAGGCGCGCAAGGTGCCCAGCGTCACCCCGTGCTGCGTCGGCCCGCCGGGATCGGCAGGGTCGTTCACATAGCCCCCCTCGCGGGCGACGATCTCTTGGGCAATCTGGCGGACGTTTGGCATCAAGACCCCGGTGCTGTTCACGGGGGCTAGGATGCTGTCAGAAGGTTAATTCCTTGAAAACCAAGCGCCCTTAGGATCCGGGCGCCTTATACACGCCTTGCGCCTTCAAAGCGTCGATCACCTCTTTGGGCATGTATTTCTCGTCATGCTTGGCCAAGATTTCGCTGGCGACAAAGGTGCCGTCCTGCATCTGCCCCATGGCAATCACGCCCGCCCCTTCGGCAAACAGGTCGGGCAAAACGCCTTTGAAGGCGACAGGAATAGTGTCTTTGGTATCGGTGATTTTAAAGGTGATCACATCGCCCTGCCCACGCAACAATGACCCCACCTCAACCAAACCGCCCAAGCGAAAGACCTCTCCGGCTTTGGGCGGCATACTCGCCACTTGGGCAGGCGAGCGAAAGAAGTTGATCCCGTCTTTCATCGCATAGCCAATCAGAGCGGTCGAAAGTGCGAGCGCCACAAAGGCCACGATGATAATCTGGATGCGCCGTGTCTTTTTCAGACCCTTCATGCCCGCCATAACACCCTCACGGAAAAATCGGGGCCAACATTAGCCCCATCGTCTCTGGCAGGCCCAGCATCAGATTGGCATTCTGCAAGGCTTGGCCCGATGAGCCCTTATTTAGGTTATCCAGCACCGCCACCACAACCGCCCGCCCGGGCAAACGATCGCCAATCACCCCGATGTGACAGAAATTCGACCCCGCCACATCGCGGGTCGAGGGCAAAGCGCCATAGGGCAGCATGTGCAAGAAAGGTTCCGCCGCATAGGCCGTGGCCAAGGTATTATGCACCACCGCCGGATCGCCCTTGACATAAACCGTCGCCAGAATGCCACGGTTCATCGGCAACAAATGCGGAGTGAATTGCACCTGCACCGCACGACCGGCAATCTTGGAGAACTCTTGGTCAAACTCACCCAAATGCCGGTGCTTGCCACCCGCCGAATAGGTATGCGTGCCGCCGGACAATTCGGCATGCAGCAAGTTTTCCTTCGGGCTGCGCCCTGCCCCCGAAACCCCTGCCTTCAGGTCGATCAGGATCGAGTCCAAATCAATTACCCCGGCGGAAATCAAAGGACGCAAAGCAAATTGCCCCGTCGCGGCATTGCACCCCGTGCCCGCCACCAACCGCGCGGCGGCAATCTCGGCGCGGTAAAACTCGGTCAAGCCGTAGACCGCTTCAGCCTGCAACGCGGGTTGGGTATGGGGCTGGCCATACCACTTGGCATAGGCCGCCGCATCGCGCAGCCTGAAATCGGCCGACAGATCAACAATCTTCAAATCACGCGGCAAAGCGGCAATCACCGCTTGCGTGGTGCCGTGGGGTAAAGCGCAAAAACACAGGTCGATCTTGGAAAAATCAATCTCCTCAATCTTGGCCAGCACCGGCAAATCCAGATGGCGCAGAAAGGGGAAAACCTCGGCCATGGTCAAGCCCGCCTTGCGATCCGCCGAAAGGGCCGCCACCCGCATCTGCGGATGGGTGGCAATCAAGCGCACCAGCTCAGCCCCTGTATACCCCGAGGCCCCAAGGATGGCGATGTTATAGATCATGTGGCGTCCCCTTCGGTGTCAAAATCCAAAGCCCGTCTTTGGACAGCCAAAGCGCGGATGCAAGCCCTTTTGCCCCCCCGCACCCCCCTATTTCATACTTGCCCAAATATCCACGGGGGTCCGGGGGGCGTGCCCCCCGGCTTTGATCCATCAGCCCAGCTTAAGCTCTCCGGCGCGGATGGCAAAAGGCAGGCGGTTTTCGCGCGGCGGCAGGGGGCAAATGGCAAAGTCGGTGAAAGCACAAGGCGGGTTATGGGCGCGGTTGAAATCCAGCGTGATCGTCTCGCCCTCCGGCTCGCCAATCAAAAAGCGCGAGGCGGCATAGGTTTGCACCCCCGACGTGGCATCGCGGATCACAAACATCGGCTTACCCGCCTTCCAATGGGTGGCCAGAAGCGTAACATCCTGCCCTGCATGGGTAAAATGGGCACGGTGGGTCAAAGTGACCGCGGTCGCCCTAGCGCCTTTTTGATCCACCATCTGCGCTTGGGGTGCCGCCAAAGCCTCCCACCGGGCTTGGATCACCCAGTCAGGATCATAGGCAAAAGACGATACATCCACCGCCCTCGGCAGGCCAAGGTCACGCACGCGCAAAGCGGGTTGGCCTTCGACCGTGTGCAGTTCCAACAGCAAACCCGCCGTGCGCAGCACCGGATTGCCGCCCTGCGCGACAAAGGCGGTGTCGTGCGCCCCAACCCGCAAGGATGCCTGATCCGCCGTGGCCGTCAGCACCCCCAAATAATCAGGCCCCACTGACAGAACCAGATCATTGTCACCCGCCCGCCCAACGCGTTGCGCACCGGCAGGAACCTCGACGCGGTCGGTCAGGTTCACCCAACCGTCCTCGGCTGTCAGCGCCGCCAAACGCTCTGATTGCCAGTCTTGAAACGATATCACGCGCCTATCCGATCCCGCAGGTCGACCAAGTCCACAGACCGCACATATCGCAGAATATTGGACCAGATCGGATGAAACCCATAGCCGCCCTCGATCACTTCATCAATCGCCGATTGCCGCGACCAGCCTTGATACAAAATCCGCCATAAAGCACAGATCAAGCCCGTCCGGTCGGCCCCATGATGGCAATGCACCAAAACAGGCCCGCGCTGCAGGGCTGCGTGCAATTCTCGCATCGCTTGCACCACGCGCGCGCCGTTGCTTTCCCCAACATAGCGCGACTTCATCGCGACCCGCGCCAAGATCAAAGCGCTACCCCGCGCCAAGGGCGCGTCCTCAATCGTTTGGCGCAGCGACAAAACTGATCGCACGCCCATGTCTTGCAGCGCGCGAAACCCGTCAGAATCCGGTTGGGCCGCGCGGTAGATCTGGTCACTCAGCCGGTAAAGGTTGGGCAGCCCCGGCACCACCGGATCGACCGGCACCGCCCAATCTGAAGGGCGCACTTCGCGCGAAAGGCCGGGGGTTGGCAATAAAGACGCAGGCATCAGGCCAAGAATCATCTTGTGGGCGATAGCGCTTGGCGTTGTGGGATGATTGGCGGGCATTTATCGCTCCTTCAGGTGCACCAGTGGGCCAAAAACGCGTCAAAAGCAAGTCGTTGGAAAAAGCGCACCAAGGCTGCACGAAAGTGTGAACACTGCACCTTTTTGTTTTCATTGTATTTTTCTAGATTCTTTGGGCTTAAAAATCTTGAACACAGGCCCGAAATTGCACCGCCGGAATGCCACTTAAAGCCGTATAACACCCCCAGACGAGGGCCGCAAACACAACCTATGATCGACTTAAGGGCTGACAATTGTGTAGTGCATCTACTCCGAAGATAATGTATTGTTGCTTAATCGTATCTGGCATCGCGGTCCGCAAAGTCTATTTACTGCACGGAGCGCACATTGGGTGGAATGAATGACCATATCAGATCAAAAATTAGACTACACCGTTGCAACCGCCCCAATTAGCGTGATTGTGGCCGACGATCATTCGATGATCAGCGAATGTATCTGCAGCTTTCTGGAAACGCGGATCAACGGCAGTGTGTCGTCGCAATCGACGTTTCAAGGGGCATGGGATGCGGCTACTCTGAAGCATTGTGACGTCATCCTTTTGGATATGGTCATGCCCGGAATGGATGGGGTCGCAAGCATCGAACGGCTTGTCGCCGCTTTTCCTGAAACAAAGGTCGTGATCTTCTCCAGCTGTGCGGACCAGTCCTTGGTGGTGAAAGCCATCAAAGCCGGCGCACGGGGATTCATCCCAAAAGATATGCCATTGTCGGCGCTGGTCCCGGCCTTGAATCTTATTTTATCCGGGGAAATATTCTTCCCCAGCAGTTTCTTTAAATCTGCGGCTTTCGAAAAACTTTCGGCAACGTCTTCTACGGCTGTTTTAAACTCGTCTGAAATTGCGATGCTGGAAATGGTTTTGGTGGGCGCATCGAATAAAGAGATTGGCCATAGAATTAACCAATCTGAGAATAATGTTAAAATGCTGATGCGCAAAGCCTTCTTAAAACTAGGCGCCAACAACCGCACGCATGCGGTTCACATCGCCCAGTCGAACGGATGGATTTGACAAGCCGGCGAAAAGACCACGCGCTTTAGAGGGGGTTCACCCTTCGGTGCGCTTTTTCTTAACCTTAGTGAGGGTTACGAACTAAAGTTTATCTCTTGCAATGATTGCAAAAGGCCGCCTCGAAAGAAGCGGCCTTTTGTATTTGGCGACGGTCTGTAGAGAATTTCGTCGATTTCCAAATTGCCGACGCCACTTTCGTGTGACCGCGTTTTGACAAAGGTCAATGGCGTCCTGGGTTGGATTAGGCGGCCTCAAACCCGATTTTGCGGCGCAAAAATTGCGTGGCCTTGCTCGAGACGCTGGAAGGATCACCCGTGGTTAAGAACCGAGAGATTTTCCCATCGCCAAGATACTCGGGCCTGCGGTGCAAATAATCTGCCAAGCTTTCCGCCACCAGATTGGCTTGCGAATAAACCTTTACCTCTGGCCCCAGCGCCGCTTGAAAGGCGCGTTCCATCAAAGGGTAATGGGTACACCCCAAAATCGCCGCCTCGGGGTAGGGCATACGCCGCTTGAGCGCCTCGACGTGGCTGCGCACCAAGGCCTCGGCCAAGATCTCGTCGCCCTGCTCGATCGCATCCACCACACCGCCGCACGGCTGCGCTTCGACATCCACGCCCACCGCGCGGTAGGCCAATTCCCGCTGAAACGCGCGCGAGGCAACCGTGGCGGGCGTGGCAAACAGCGCCACATGCTTCACCGCCACTTCCCGCGGCGGGGAATTGTCGCCCCATTGCCGCTCGGTCAGTGCCTCGATCAAGGGCACAAACACGCCCAAAACCCGTTTATGCGGCGGCACCCAAGTTTCCTGCATCCGCTTCAAGGCCGCCGCCGAGGCCGTGTTGCAGGCCAAGATCACCAGATCGCAGCCCTCGGCCCACAGCCGTTCGGTGGCCGCACAGGTGAGATTAAAGATGTCGTCATGCGTGCGCACCCCATAAGGCGCATGGGAATTGTCGCCGAAATAGACAAAGGGCACCTCGGGCAGCCTGCGGGAGACGGCGTCCAGCACGGTCAGCCCGCCCAAGCCGGAATCGAATACACCCACGGCCATGCGGCACCCCTTTGTGGCAGTCATTTGCCCCGGACCAATACCCTGCCCCCCCCGATAAGAGCAAGGACGCGCAAAGTTACACATCTGTGTGCCAAATCGGTTTACAGGGCGAAACCCTTGGGTCAAACGAAGACCTATGCTACGATGGGATTTGGGGGAATTAGCCATGATGGATTGGGACAAGCTGCGCATCTTTCACGCGGTGGCCGACAAGGGCTCGCTGACCCATGCCGGTGAGGTGCTGCACCTAAGCCAATCCGCCGTCAGCCGCCAAATTCGCGCACTAGAGGAATCGCTCTCGGTCACACTGTTTCACCGCCATGCCCGCGGCTTGATCCTGACCGAACAGGGCGAGTTGCTGTTTGATGCCACCAGCCAGATGGTGCGCCGCCTAGACGCCGCCGCCGCCCGCATCCGCGACAGCGAGGATGAGGTGTTTGGCGAGCTGCGCGTGACCACCACCACAGGCTTTGGCACCCTGTGGCTGGCCCCGCGCTTGGCGGCCCTTTATTCCAAATACCCCGCCCTCAAAATCGACCTGATGCTGGAAGAGCGCGTGCTTGACCTGCCCATGCGCGAGGCCGATGTCGCCATCCGCATGAAAGAACCCCAACAGGCCGATCTGATCCGCAAACGCCTGATGCAGATCAAAATGCGCCTGTTTGCTACGCCGACCTACTTGGAAAAACACGGCACCCCCTCCACGATGGACGAGATGACCTCGCACCGCTTGATCTGCCAGCACGCGGGCACAGCGCAAGTCGCCGCAGGGGCCTTGCTGGTGGCGGAATTGATGAGCCATGACATCCCCTCAACCCTGACGGTCAACAACTACTTTGGCGTCTTGCAAGCCGTGCTGAACCACCTTGGCATCGGGGTTCTGCCCGATTACGTCACCGAAGATTCCCCCCATCTGATCCGCGTTCTGCCCGAAGTGGAAAGTGCCGAAGTGCCGGTGTTTCTGGCCTATCCCGAAGAACTGCGCCATTCCAAGCGGGTCGCGGCCTTTCGCGACTTTGTGATGGACGAAATCATGGCCTTTCGCCGCCGCCAGCAAGACTAGCCGCGCCGCTTTAGCCAAGCTATGCGCCCACAGCATAACGGAATTGCTGCAAGTGCAGCCCAATCGCCGTTGCCTAATTTCTGTGCAGCGCCTATCTACAGGCGTGAAGCGTTGATAGAGTTCGCTCTTTCCGTTTCATACCTCCCTGTTGGACTTGGCCGAGCGCAAGCTCGGCCTTTTTTTTTAAAACCGTGACCTGATATGCGCCTTGCAGGGTTCGGCGGCCGTTTGGCCGTGTTGCGCAGGGGTCAGGTGCTTTGCAAAGCCCTCTCGGGCGCAGAGTGTAGGGCTTTGCCCGCACCGTGCAGCAACAACGACACCCCGGCGCAGAATGTACCCTCAAAGCCGAAAAAATCCCACCGTTTTCGCCCCCACCTCGCCAACTGCGCTTTTCCTTTCGCCCCCCTTGCCCTAAAGCGCAGCCAAAGGCCGCCAGACGGCCCGTGCCGCTTATGGGAGACTGCCATGTCAGAACCCGCGATCACCCCCGCGCTTGTTGCATCCCATGGGCTTAAGCCCGACGAATATGACCGCCTTTTGGGCATCATCGGGCGGGTGCCGACGTTCACCGAACTGGGCATATTCTCGGCCATGTGGAACGAGCATTGTTCTTACAAGTCGTCGAAGAAATGGCTGCGCACCTTGCCCACCACGGGGCCGCAAGTGATCTGCGGGCCAGGCGAGAATGCCGGCGTGGTCGATATCGGTGACGGGCAGGCCGTGATTTTCAAGATGGAAAGCCACAATCACCCGTCTTACATCGAACCCTACCAAGGGGCTGCCACCGGCGTGGGCGGTATCTTGCGCGATGTCTTCACCATGGGCGCGCGCCCGATTGCGGCGATGAACAGCCTGTCCTTTGGCCTGCCCTCGCATCCCAAGACCTCGCACCTTGTCAAAGGCGTGGTCGAAGGCGTGGGCGGTTACGGCAATGCCTTTGGCGTGCCCACCGTTGGCGGCGAAGTGCGCTTTCATCGCAGCTATAATGGCAACTGCTTGGTGAATGCCTTTGCCGCAGGCTTGGCCGATGCTGACAAGATCTTCTATTCCGTCGCCTCGGGCGTCGGGATGCCCGTGGTCTACCTTGGCGCCAAGACGGGGCGTGACGGGGTGGGCGGGGCCACCATGGCCTCAGCCGAATTCGATGCCTCGATTGAGGAAAAGCGCCCCACGGTGCAGGTCGGCGACCCCTTCACCGAAAAGCGCCTGCTTGAGGCGTGTCTGGAACTGATGGCCTCGGGCGCTGTGATTTCCATTCAAGACATGGGGGCCGCTGGCCTGACCTGTTCGGCGGTTGAGATGGGCGATAAAGGCGGTTTGGGGATCAAGCTGCAGCTTGATGCCGTGCCGCAGCGCGAAACCAACATGACCGCTTACGAGATGATGCTGTCAGAATCGCAAGAGCGTATGTTGATGGTGCTTAAGCCTGAATTGGAAGAGGTCGCCCGCGCGATCTTTGTCAAATGGGATCTGGATTTTGCCATTGTGGGGCAAACCATTGCCGAGGATCGGTTTTTGATCCTGCACGGCGACCAGATCAAGGCCGATCTGCCGCTGTCGAAACTTTCCTCCTCGGCCCCCGAATATGACCGGCCTTGGGTGCAAACCCCGCCCGCAGCCCCCCTGCCCGCCTATCCCGCCATCGGCGCACTGGATGCCCTGCGCGCCCTGATCAGCGCGCCGTCTTATGCCCACAAGGCGTGGGTTTATGAGCAATACGACAGCCAAGTGCTGGCCGACACGATCCGCCGCCCGGGCATGGGCGCAGGCGTGGTGCGGGTGCATGGCACCCAAAAGGCGCTGGCCTTCACCTCCGATGTGACGCCACGCTATGTGAAGGCCAACCCCGAACGCGGCGGCATGCAGGCCGTGGCCGAGGCCTATCGGAACCTGTCGGCCGTGGGCGCACTGCCCTTGGCGACGACCGATAACTTGAACTTTGGCAACCCCGAAAAGCCCGAGATTATGGGCCAGCTGGTCGGCGCGCTGAAAGGGATCGGCGCGGCCTGTATCGCGCTGGATATGCCCATCGTCTCGGGCAATGTGTCGCTGTATAATGAAACCGATGGCGCAGGCATTCTGCCCACGCCGACAATTGGCGCCGTAGGAATCTTGGCCGATGCCGCCGATCTGATCGGCGGTCTGCCGCAAGAGGGCGACGTGGCGCTTGTGATCGGCGCAACCCTTGGCCATATGGGCCAATCGGCCCTGCTGGCCGAAGCCTTCGGGATCGAGGCTGGCGATGCCCCCCCTGTCGATCTGGCAGCCGAAAAGGCCCACGGCACCTTCATCCGCACCCATGGCAAAGCCTTTCACGCCTGCACCGACCTGTCAGATGGCGGCCTAGCCCTAGCCGCTTTTGAGATGGCCGAAGGCGCAGGTTTGGGGCTAACCCTAACCGCCGCCGATACCGCCACGCTTTATGGCGAGGATCAGGCGCGGTATCTGGTCGCCCTCCCCGCACCGCAGGCCAAAGACCTTCTGACCCAAGCCGCAGCCCAAGGCATCCCAGCCGAAATCGTCGGGCAGTTTGGCGGCGATCTTGTCAAATTGGGCCATGAAACCGCGCCCTTGGCGACCCTAGCCGCCCTGTACCGCAGCGCCTTTGCCAAGGCGGTGGCATGATCCTGCACCCTGCCACGCCCGCAGATTTCGCCTTTATCCGCGGGCTGGCGGGGCATCCAGATTACGCGCCCTTTATCACCGACGATGACGAAACCACGCTTGCCGCCCACCTCACCAATCCCGCGCACCGCTTGCTGATCTGGCAAGACACCGCAGGCCCCGCAGGCATGGCGCTGTATTGCGAGATTGGCGAGCCTTCTGGCCGCGTTGAGTTGCGCCGTCTGGCCTTGTCCCGCCCCGGTCAGGGCGAGGGCGCGGTGTTCTTGCAAGCGTTGATCGACTATGCCTTCGTTGACCTGCATGCGCAGCGCCTGTGGTTGGATGCCTCCGCCGAAAACCCGCGGGCGCAAAAGGCCTATCTCAAAGCCGGCTTTGCCTTCGAAGGCCGCCTGCGCGCCCATTGGTACCGCCCCGCCTTGGGCCGCGCTGTCGATCTGATGCTTTACGGCATCCTGCGCGATGACTGGCACAGCCGCAAAGCGCCCTTGCAGCCCTGACCCGCGCGCCCTACATCTTGCACAAACCATAGGAGTCCCCATGGCCATCCAAGCCCATGAGATCGAAGCCCTGATCCGCGCCAGTTTTCCGGATGCCAAGATCACCATCACCGACCTTGCCGGTGACGGCAACCATTGGGCCGCCGAAGTGATTGACGCCAGTTTCAAAGGCCAAAGCCGCGTGCAACAGCAGCGTGCGGTCTATGCCAGCCTGAAAGGCAAGATGGACGGGGCGCAGGGCGAATTGCACGCCTTGGCCCTGACCACCAAAGTGCCCGAGTGACAAACTCCCCAAACCAACCCGCAAAACTTCCCCGCGGCGAAAGGACGTAAGATGAGCGCGATTGACACAATCAAAGACACCGTGGCCAAGAACGATGTGGTCTTGTTCATGAAAGGCACCAAGATGATGCCGCAATGCGGCTTTTCGTCGCGCGTGGCGGGGGTGCTGAATTACATGGGCATCGAGTTTGCCGATGTGAATGTGCTGGCCGATGCCGAGATCCGTCAGGGCATCAAGGATTTTTCCGATTGGCCGACCATCCCGCAGCTTTATGTGAAGGGCGAATTCGTCGGCGGCTGCGACATCGTGACCGAGATGACCCTGTCGGGCGAGCTCGACCAGCTGTTGGAAGCCAAAGGTGTGGCCTTTGACAAGGCCGCGTCCGAGAAAATTCGCGAAGCGAATAAAGAAAGCTAAACTCGGGCGCCAGACAGATTTTCTGCGAAAATCTTAAAGGCGTGCGCAGGTCTGCGCACCCCTTTTTGAGTGTTAAGCCCCTAAAATCGGCACGCCTCACCCCGCGCAGCGCCATAGATTTTCGCAGAAAATCTGTGCCGCGCCCTCCCGTTGCGCTCCTTCAGCCGGTTGCGCCGCCTCAGCCCCCTTGCGCTTGCACCCGTTCAGCCAAAGATTCAAGCTGCAAGGTCACCATCTCCAATCCGTCCAAGGCGCGCTGTGCTGTCCCGGCGGCACCTGATTGCTGCAACACCCGTTCCATCTGCGCCATCCGCGCCCTGACTTGTTGCAAATCAGCGTCTATTGCGGCCATCCTATCGGCCACCATCAAGCCTGCCATCAGTAACATGCGCACGTCTGGCAATCGGCCCACCTTGGCTTGCAGCGATGTTGCCTCTGTATCAAGTATCTGGGCTGCAGCCTGCAAAAACGGCTCTTCGCCTGCCTGACAGGCCACCACGAAAGTCCGGTCACCGAGGGTGATTTCAAGTTCCGGCATGGGGATTCGCCTCTTCTGCATCAATCAAGGGGGCAAGAGCGGCCAAGATTTTGGCAATCTCGGAGGTTTCGATGTCGCGCGCTTGCACGAGCGCGGCCAGATCGGCTTGCAGGGTTTCGATGGCCCGGTTGGCTTGCGCCAAATTGGCCTCGGCCTGTTCGTCCATCAGGCGCAGATCTTGGCGCAGGCCGGCGATGGCCGCCAGCAGCCGCTGGTTTTCAAGCTCTGCCTCATCCAGTTGGCCCTGCAGATGCAAAAGCGCTGCGGCAGGGTCTGCGCCTTGTTGCGCGCTTAAGGTCGCCTCGATTTGGCTGCGGGCCAATTGCTCTGCGGCCAGCTGGGCCTGCAGATCGGCTATTTTCCCACCGTCATCGGCGCTGGGGAGGGTGTTTGGCAGCAGCCATTTGTCAAACCCGGCGTTGATCCGCGTCAGCGCTGCCGTCAGGCGGTGTTCAAGCTCGGTTAGGTCAGCCATCGGGGCCCCCGCTTTGGTCGACGTTGTTAGAACCTAGCTTGGCGATGCAAAGGCTGCCGCGTCAAGGCCGATCTTCGCAGAATTTCCCCTCGGGCGCTTGAACTTGGGCCATAGGCTGCTATGCACGGGGTCTAACAAGATCTGATCCTTTCTTAGCCTTAGGACACCAAAGTGGATATCGAAACTCTGCGCGCCCGCCACCCCGAACATTGGATGGCCGCCTGCGCCATTCGCACCCTGACGCTGGACGCGGTGGCTGCCGCCAATTCCGGGCATTCTGGCATGCCGATGGGCATGGCCGATGTTGCGACCGTTTTGTTCGAAAAGCATCTAAAGTTTGACCCCGCCGCCCCGCATTGGCCCGACCGTGACCGCTTTATCCTGTCGGCAGGGCATGGGTCGATGCTGCTCTATTCGGTGCTGTATCTCACAGGCTACGCCGACATCACGCTGGACCAGATCAAGGGCTTTCGCCAGTGGGGCATGCGCACGGCGGGGCATCCGGAATATGGCCATGCGGCGGGGATTGAAACCACGACCGGCCCCTTGGGCCAAGGTCTGGCCAATGCCGTGGGCTTTGCCATGGCCGAGGCCAACCTGCGCGCCCGTCTGGGGGACAAGGTGCAAAACCACCGCACCTATGTCATGGCAGGCGATGGCTGCTTGATGGAAGGGGTCTCGCAAGAGGCTTTGGCCTTGGCTGGCAAGCACAAGCTGGAAAACCTGATCGTGCTGTGGGATGACAATGGCATCACGATTGATGGCAAAGTCTCGATCGCCGATATCACCGATCAAAAGGCGCGGTTTGCGGCCTCTGGCTGGGCGGTG
>JBAXLX010000005.1:0-33007 GCA_037134595.1 Pseudomonadota bacterium | reverse complement strand
TAGGTGTGGCGCAGATCGTGGATGCGCACCTGCGCCATGCCCACGCTGCACCGCGCGCGGTCCCAAGCGGCGTGAAAGCTGTCGTAGGGCTGCTTAAGGCGCGGGTTGATGAACAAATGGTCTTGCCGTCCGGTGGGCAAAGACAGGCTTTCGGTCTTGGCACGGATTTCGTCCAGCAAGGCCAAAGCGGCGGTGCTAAGAACAATGCGGCGGCTGCGGCCATTTTTGCTGACAGGCACCGTCCAGATCCGCGCGTCGATGTCGTAATGCGACCACAGCGACAGCCGCGCCTCGCTGCTGCGCGCGCCGGTCAGGATCAACAGCTTGGCAAACAGATCCAGATAGGGATGCGGATCGCGCGCACAGGCGGCCATCAGGGTGCGCAGTTCGGTCGCGGTCAGGAAATGTTGCTTGTAATCGCCCAAGGGCAGCCGCTTGATCAGGCAGTTTTGGAAGGTGTTCTTGTCGATCAAGCTCCAATTCTGCGCCACGTTCAGCATCCGGTTCACCAAGAAGATGTGCTTGTTGATCGTGCCGGGCTTGTAGCGCTGGTTGATCTGGGCGCGGATCCATTCATCCAGCACAAAACTTGACAGGTCTGACAGCTTCAACTGGCCCAAACCGTCGCGCATATGGCGGTCAAACACATATTTCACAATGCGCGGTCGGCGGCGGGTCGCTTCGGCATGGGGGTAAAAGTGTTTGTCAAAAAAGTCGGCCAGAAGAATATCTCCCGGAAGGGGTTTTTCTGGCGGGGGGGTTTCTGCCTCGGTAAATAGGCGCCATTTGGGAAGCAATCGCATGAGTTTTACCTGTCATGGGGTTAGGGGTGAAGTGTGTATTCGGGCTTTTTTATCTGTCAAGATAGTTTGTATAATAATTGAACTCTGATCCTTTCTTTTTGGGAAAAGCCAAAGTTTTTAGAAGCCCGCCCGCATGGCCATGCGGCAGACCATTAACTTGGCGCTTTCGAAAAATATCCGAAAGTGGCTTCTGTTCAAAAACAGTAGCCTTCGCCTCTTTGTCAACGATGGGTATTTTTAAGAAAGTCGCGGGTGCCCGTGTTTGTCGCGCATCAGGGGCAATTGGCCACAGCGGTCATATTAAGCAACAGTAGCTAGGTATTTTTGCTAGCAGGACTTGATTCTTCTTGCAACCACTATCTTGAGCGTTTCGGCAGGCTTTGCAGCGGCTGATGTTGCCATCTCCGGTTCGGCCCGTATGGGCGTTGTCGGTGCTTACAACAGCGACACAAAGAAAAACGCCACGACTTTCTCGTCGAATGTGCACGCCACGTTCACCGGTTCGGGCACCACGGATGGCGGCTTGGCCTTTGGCGGTTCGTTCGACATGCACAACGCCACTGGCGCTGATGCTGGTACCTCGGGTTCGACCTATATCTCCGGCGCGTTCGGCAAGATCTCGATGGGCGGCGTAGACAGCGGTGACAAAGCGGCTGTTGGCCAGTTGTCTTCGGTTGGTTACGAGGGCGTCGGCTCGAAAAACTCGATCAGCTATGCGGCTGATGGTGGCAAGACCGACACTGGCAATGACACAGATATCTTGGGCACTAGCGGCGCTAAGGTTCTTTACACCTATTCGGCTGGCGCAATGACGATCAGCGCGTCTTCGGCGCAACTGAGCAATGGTGCCGCCAATCACACAGCCTATGGTATCGGTGCTACCTATACTGCCGGCGCAGTGAAACTGGCTATCGGTTATGGTTCCAACGAAATTAGCGGTATCAAAAGCATCGCAGCTGATTTAGACACGTACACTCTTCCTGTCCATCACCTATTCGACGGCGGTACCGGTTCCATCACCGACGTCACCGCTGCGGTCACCTACACCATGGGTGACACCACTTTGAAGGCGATTTATCAGGATAAGTCGGCTGACATTACTGTCGGTAGCGAAGATTTCAGCTTGGCTTCGGTCGTATCCATGGGCCTTTCCGTCGATCACAAGCTGGATGCTTTGACGTTGACAGCTTATGCGCTGACCACCAACGTCACATCTGATTACTCGCACGTCGATGTGACGCTGAGCCATGTGGGGATTGGCGCATCCTATAACCTGGGCGGCGGCGCAAGCTTTAAAGCCGGCTGGGCGCAATCGGATGTTGCTTTGCCCAACAACAAAACCGCATCGCGCAGCGGGTTTGACGCTGGCGTGAACTTCTCGTTCTAATCCACCCACGCTTAGGCTACAAAGGGCAGGCGCAAGCCTGCCCTTTTCTTTTGCCTGAAAGCCGCCGATGCCCATCACCCTGACCGACCCCGCCTTTTTTAACCAGATGCGCGCCACCAAAGGCCACACGGCCAGCACCTATCTGGTGACACTGGCGGCTTTGGCGCAGGGCTTGTCGGTGACCTTCTTTCGCAGCCAGAAAGAGGCGGGTATCAACCATCCGCTCTTTGCAAAAGAGGTGGCAGAGCCCATCTTTTACCGCATCACCCACTCTCGCCGCGCGCATTTCTTCCATGGTACGCAAAGTGACCGCACCAGTGCGACAGCCGCGATGACCACCAAGGATAAGTTGAAAACCAAGGCCTTGCTGCACGCCAAAAACCTGAACACCCCGGTCGGCGGGATGATGTCAGCGCAAGATCACGCCTTGCTGGGGCGGTTGCATCAGGCTGGGGTCAAGTGGTTCGTCATTAAGCCCGTGGAAGGATCTTTGGGAAAAGGCGTTTTCCTGCACCAGTCGGCGGCCCAAGTTTTGCAGTATCTGCAGGCCAATCCCAACGAAAGCTATCTGGTGGAACAGCATATCACGGGCTTTGAACACCGCATTTATGTGGTCGACGGGGTGGCGGTGTCGGCCTATCAGCGCGTGCCAAACCACGTGGTGGGCAACGCCAAAGACACGGTGCGCAGCTTATTTGCCCTGCGACAAGACCAACGCACGCGCAATCCAAACCTGATCGACAAGCCTGCGGATATGGCGGCCGTTGAAATGGCCCTGCTGGCGCGCGGGGGCGCTTGGTCGGATGTGCCAAACCGTGGCCAGATTGTTTGGCTGGCCGCCGATGCCCTGCCCGGCAGCCAAAGCAATTACATTTTAAGCTTGGACAGGCTGCCTGACGCTGCCAAGCAATTGGCCGTGGCCGCGACACAGGCCGTGGCCGCCTATAATGCCGGGCTGGATATAATTGTGGAACCTTCGGGGACGGCCTATGTGCTAGAGATCAATATTCGGGCATGGATCGGCAGCCATTCTTTCCCCTTTCCAAATGGCGAGTATAACCTGACCGTGCCGAAAGCCCTGCTTCACAGCCTTTTTGGCCCGCCCAAACCAAATGCGCGACCCCTTTTGGGATTTGATTACCAAGCGCTTGGCGCCGAGGTTTTGCGCGAAGGTCGGCTGACCAAAGGCGTGGAGGCGGCAGATTTCGCGCAGTTTGGTTAAGCCTGCGTTACAAGCCCCGCTTAGTCCTGCCCGAAATGCGCCTTGAGGGGCGCAAGATACGGATCAAACGCGCGCCATTTCTTGCTGCTGCCTTGGTAAATGCCTGACCGCACCTGCCGCAGCGAGGCCGTCTGCACCGCGCGCCGGTTGTCTTGCGGCGACAGGCAGGCGGGGTCAAAGGACAGGCCGCAATAGTCCAAAACGGCGCGAATCACGGGTTCGGGTGTGCGCGTCAGCCCCTCGTAATCCACATCCAGAAAGCCTTGGGGATAGGCCAAGCGCCAATCGGCCATCATCTTTTCGTACAGGTCGTAGTAATCCATCGTGTCTTGCAAAGTATGGGCGTATCCGATCGTGGAATGGGTGAAATAGGTCTTATAGACCGACCAGCACACCGCCACGGGATCGCGGCGCATATGCACGATCCGCGCTTCGGGGAAGGCTTTTTGGATGAGGCCGATGAAGCGGAAATTGGCCGGCAGTTTATCCACCACAACAGGGTGTGTGCCGGGTTCATCCTCAAGCGCGGCCAGATAGCCGTGGCGAATGCGCGACAGGGCGGCTTGGTCCAAAGGACCTGCAGGCGTTTGGTTCAGTTCGGTGGTGATCAGGCGCGGCAAAACCTCCAGCTCTCCGGCGCCGTGGACCTGCGGGTGGCTTGAAAGGATTTGCTCCATCAAAGTCGTGCCCGAGCGCATCATGCCCAACACGAACAAAGGTCGACGCGCGGCAGGTTCCGGCGCAAGGGCCGGGGCCGAAGGGGAAAAGCGCTGCAACAGGTCGGCAAACAAAATACGGTCGGTTTCGACTTTGTAATTGGCTTCAGCCGCCCGCAAGTCATTGCCTTTTTTCAAATGGGCAAAGCTTGTGTCAAAATCGCCGAAATCTTCATAAGCTTTCGCCAAGCCGAAATGCAGCGCGGCTTGTTCATCAATGGCAAGGGTCGGATCATTTGCCAAGGATACCATAGATTTTACAAGGGGATCATCCGGTGTAAAATCTTTGGCACGGCTGAGGTTGTAAAAGGTTTTGGCCGAACGGGGCGACACTTGCAGTGTTGTTTCAAATTCGGATATCGCCTCGTCCACCAAACCTTTTGCCAAAAGGATGTTTCCCAAAATCCCCCGCGCTTTGCCGTTATTCGGCGCGGCGCGTAATAAATCGCGCAGGGGCAATTCGGCCTGATCGAGTTTATTCAGTTTGAACAGGCACGCTGATTTTCCCATGATTGCCGAAAAATCGGTGGGTTCTAAAGCAAGGTACCGCGTAAAGGTATCAATAGCTTCGCTGTCGCGGTCTGCCAGTGCCAGAAGGCGGGCTTTTGTTGACAGGGCACGGGGTAAATCGGCAGATTGCTTTAAAACATCCTCGATCGCATCTATGGCCTGGGGTATTTTATCGGCGGAATGCAGGGCATTGGCCAGATTAAAGCCCGCCTCGATGTATTTCGGATCCAGTTTCAGGGCCAGTCGCAGATGCTTGACAGCAGCGGGAAACAGCCCCGCCTCAAGCAAGGCGCCGCCCAAGACGCCCTGCGCCCAAGGGCTGGCGGGGTTCAATTGCACGGCGGCGGCGATTTCTTCAATCGCAGCTTCGAGCCCCAGAGTGCTGCGCGTGTTTTGGAAATGCGTCATCTGCGCCGCCCCAAAGGGGCGGATCGGCAGCCGGGTGGCTGCGGCCTGGGTTTCGGCCAGTTGATCCAGCAGGCGCATGTTGGTAGGGTAAGTTTCAAGCGCGGTTAAAATCGACACGCGGGCGGCAGCGGCGCGGCCTGCTTTGATCTCGGCCTTGGCATGGCGCAGCAGTTTGTCGATGTTAAAACTCATGGCACGGCCTTTCCTTGGATGCCCCGTTGTACTTGGCGGGCCTTGCGACAGCAAGCGGCAGGCCGTTTTGTGCCCCGCGCCCTTTCCTTTTGGGCTGGGGCATGGTTTTTGAGACTGTCTAGCAAAGGTGCCCCATGTCCTTAACCGAAATTCGCACCCGTTTTGAGGCGGCTATAGCGGCTTCTGGCCGTGCGGCGGGGTCTGAGACGCTCTTGGCCGTGTCAAAACTGCAGCCCGATGCCAAGGTGCTACAGGCCCTGCAAGCCGGCCAGCGCAGCTTTGGCGAGAATTATGTGCAAGAGGCCGCCGCCAAATGGCCCGCCTTTCGCGCGCAGTTTCCCGATGCCAAGGTCCATATGATCGGGCCCTTGCAGACCAACAAGGCCAAGCAAGCGGTGGAATTGTTTGATGCCATCCACACGCTGGACCGCGCATCCCTTGCCGAGAAGCTGGCAAAACTGGCGCAGGCACGGGGCCAATGCCCCGCATTGTTTGTGCAAGTCAACACGGGCGCAGAGCCGCAAAAGGCCGGAATCTTGCCTGACGCTTTGGACGCCTTTCTGAAGGACTGTCAGGCGATGGATTTAAAGCCGCAAGGCCTGATGTGCATTCCCCCCGACGCAGAAGACCCAAGGCCGCATTTCCAGATGCTTGCGGATATGGCCGCACGTCATGGCCTGTCTGGCCTGTCGATGGGCATGAGCAGCGATTTTGAACTGGCCATTGCGATGGGGGCCACCCATGTGCGGGTCGGCTCGGCGATTTTTGGGGCGCGGCCCGTGGGGTGACCTAAACGCGCACGATCAGGCGGCTTTGCGGGCGAAGCCGCTGCGCTATCCACAACAGGTCTTGCGGGGCCAAGGCCACACAGCCCGCCGTGGGCGCGCAGGGCCTGCGCCAGCGGTGCAGAAATATCGCCGACCCGCGACCGGGGACAGAATAGGGCCAGTTCCAGTCAGTGATCAGCACCAGATCATATTGCGGGTCAGATCGGCGCAGATGCTCGTGCGAAAAGACATGCGGGGCGCGGACCATCAGGTTGTAATCCGGATCGCGCGAGTCATCCGACCACAGATCGCATGGCCCGATGGGCAAGGCCCAGTCTGCGGGCCGCGCCATGCGGTCGGGGCGGTAAAGCATGCCCACGATCCGGTGCACGCCCGCCGGCGTGCCGCCATCGCCCTCGCGCTTGGCCTCGGCGGCCACCACGCCGCCACGCCCGATGGTGCAGGCAAAGCGGCGGCCTGCAAAGCGCAGGCCAGTGGGGGTAAGTACCATATCCAGCGGGGTCATGCCAAATGTCCTGATTTTGCGGCCTTGGTCGCCAGATACTCGGCGTTTTGCGGGGTTTGGCCCACGTGCAACGCCACGCGGTCGGCGACAACCACGCCGCAAGCGCGCATCATATCAAGCTTGCGGGGGTTGTTGGTCAACAGCCTGATCGCCGAAAACCCCATCTGGCGCAGGATATCGGCGCCGATGCGAAAATCGCGTTCGTCGTCTTCAAAGCCAAGGCGGTGGTTGGCTTCGACCGTATCAAAGCCTTGATCTTGCAAGGAATAGGCGCGCAGCTTATTGGCCAGCCCGATCCCGCGCCCCTCTTGGTTGAGATAAAGCAGCACGCCCGCGCCTTCGGCCCCCATTTGGGCCAAAGCGGCATGCAGTTGCGGGCCGCAGTCGCATTTCAGACTGCCCAGCACATCGCCGGTAAAACAAGCCGAATGCAGCCGCGCCAGCACGGGCAAGCTGCGGTCAGGGCGGCCGATTTCTATGGCGTAATGCTCTTCGCCGCCATCGTCAGGGCGAAACACATGCACCCGCCCCGCTTGCGCCGCCAACAGCGGCACCCGTGCGGCGGCAACCGCGTGAAGGGGCGACAAGCGTGCGAGTTCAGGTCCGATTTCCGCTACCCGCAACAGCGTTAGGTCACCGCGAAAGGCCAAGGCGGCTGCGTCAGAGATTTCGACCACCAGCACGGCCGGCAAAAGCCGCGCTGATTTGGCCAAAGCCAGTGCGGCGCGGTGCAGATCGGCCGACCCTGTGCGCAGCGCCATCAGGGGGCCCTTCATCGGCCAGCGCAAATCGTCGGCTGGGTCGGCCAGACTGCGGACCCAGTCAATCCCCGCGTCGTCAGGCACGGGAATACGCGCCAAATCGCCGTCATAGGCGCGGGCCTTCAACGTCTCGGCCCGTCGCCCTGTCAGGGCGATCACCGGCTGACCATGGGCGCGCAACAGGGCAAGACGCGGGGTCGTCAGCTCTTCAACCGCCACCACGAGGGCTGCCTTTTCGCCCACCAGCACCACAGGCACCCCCATGCGCAAGTCACCCCGCGCACGGGCCAGTCTTTCGGTAAGGGTCAAGGCAAAGGTCATGGTCAGCGTGTTACACGATCTTGGGCGCAGCGCCACTGTTTGAAACATTTCCGCCCACCGCGACACGACCGCGTGAGAGCTTTGTCACATATCTTGCGGTTGGGCCTTGCCAAGGCCATGTCTGCGTCAAGGGCAACCGAAAAGGGAAAAAACCATGTCCACTTTGCGCAAAATCCTGCTGGTTGATGATGACGACGACCTGCGCGAGGCTTTGTCAGAACAACTTGTGATGACCGAAGACTTTGACGTCTTCGAAGCGCGCACCGGTGCCGAAGGTATGGAAAAGGCCAAGGCCGCCGCCTATGATCTGGTGATCTTGGATGTTGGCCTGCCTGATACCGACGGGCGCGAATTGTGCAAGCGGATGCGCAAAGCGGGGGTCAAATGCCCGGTTTTGATGCTGACCGGCCATGACAGCGATGCCGATACAATCCTTGGGCTGGATGCAGGGGCGAATGATTATATCACCAAGCCGTTCAAATTCCCCGTCCTTCTGGCCCGTATCCGCGCGCAGTTGCGCCAGCACGAACAATCCGAAGACGCGATTTTCCAGATGGGGCCGTACACGTTCAAGCCTGCCCAAAAGCTGTTGCTGGATGCCAAGGAAAAGAAAATCCGTCTGACGGAAAAGGAAACCAATATCCTCAAATACCTGTACCGCGCGCAATCTGGCGTGGTGGCGCGCGATGTTCTGCTGCACGAGGTTTGGGGCTATAACGCTGGTGTCACCACCCATACGCTGGAAACCCACATCTACCGCCTGCGCCAAAAGATTGAACCCGATCCCGCCAATGCCCGGCTTTTGGTCACCGAAGCGGGCGGTTACAAACTGGTCGCTTAAGCGCCATTTTGCGAAAGGCTTGGAAAATTTGTTCCAAGGTCTTATTTTTGGGGCAAGGCACCCTAAGTTAAGGAAAATGATCCGCTTTTGCGTTGTGGCAAGGGCTTGGATCGTTAGAGGTCCCCACCGTGTCGGGGTTATGGCACGGTTCCTCCCTGTTGGACTTGGCCGGGCCACTTGCCCGGCCGATTTTTTGAGTGATAACCCTGTCACCGTTGGGAAGTGCTGACGTGCCTTGACTGACGTTATGAATTGATTTCCGGCGTCGCTTTCGTACAGGTAATATCTTCAGCTTTTTTTGTTATATACTTGATATCTTCAGATGGGCTCAACGCCTCGCCGCCGGAATTCTGGCCTCACGTGCTGCACCGGCCGCCTCGGTCTACCAAGGGCGCTTTCACTGATTGGATGTTTCATCGTCAGCCAATTACGGATTTGCTTGGTTTCAAAGTACACACTCTTGTCCTATTGCAACCTTAATGTGTAAGCATTCACAATAAAGATAATACCAAAGATATAAAGTATTGATGAAGCGACGATGTGACGCCATCAACCTTCGGTCAGCTTTCATCCAACCTGACGACTGCGCCTGCGTTGCTTCAGCAAATGGCCTATATGTTTCACCTTTTCAAACTTTCTCACTTCACCCTCGGGTTGCGGATCGGCGCCCCTCGGCAGAGTTTCAGCCTTTACCTCGTCCGGCGCTGCTTTAAGTTCGGCGGAAAAATCCTAGGTGACCTTTAACCGCGAAAAATGAAAGGGGATGGGTGAGAACATGTCAAATAGCGACACAAATGCGCACAAAAAGCAGGCCGCCATGGATGCTGTTTTGGAAGCAACCGCGATGCTGGCAAATGCCCAAACTCCGTCCATCCCGACGGCCCGCGATGTCGCTAAAAAGTCTGGTTACGCCGTAGGAACAATTTATCGGTATTTCCCATCCATTGGCGGGGTGATCACCCAGATTGTTATCAAACGGCAAACGACGGCCATGCAGGCTATCGCGAAGGCCATCGAAAACCATAATCCTGATCACAAAGCGGACGCGCTTGTCCAACACGTCGTCCAGATGTGTTTCGCTTCGTTTCAGGCATTCCGGCCAGAGCTCGTTCGGTTTGCTTTCAATGTTGCAACGAGCAATGCAGAAAGGCCCGAAGCGTTGAATAGGGTGGTTGACAACCTTGTTCCAATCTTTGCGACGGCCCAATCTCGCGATCGAACGGGAACCTTCAAGCCCCTAACTGCGAAGCAATCTGTGTATATCTTGCGCACGGCTGTTTACATGATCCGAACGCCGTTGCTGGAAGACAGCGATTTCTTCGCAACATTGGAACACAAGCGCCTTGTTATAAGGTATTTGATAGCGATGTTTTCATCAGTTCCCGAGCAAGAGACGCTTTTGGACGTTTCAGGACATCAGCCGATCGAAGCACATCAACCGGCGCAGGCGTTGGCTTAAATCGCCCAGAAATCCGCTGAAAGGTCGCAGGGGTGTTCTTTGCCAACCTTGCCCTTCGCCTGGTAGCCTTTCCCTATGCGCGCTCATTTGGAAACCTGTGTCGATACCGTTGCGGGATTGGGTGCTGCCAGGGCTGGCGGTGCGGATCGGGTGGACTTGTGCTGCCCTAACCTTGGGTGGGCTGATGCCCGATTACGGGGTGATGCGGGGGGCGGGGGCCGATGTTATGGCGATGAGCGCCGACATCGCGATTGCGCGTGAGGCGGGCTTTCAGGGCGTTGTGATTGGTGCGATGGATGCGGCGTGGCATCTGGATGTGCCCGTTCTACGCCGTCTGGTGGCGGCGCGGGAACTGCGATGGGTGGCATTGCGGTTTTGGCCCACATCGTCACCGCCGCGCGCGGCCGGGTTTGCGGCCCCCAGCATGTGGCCCCTTTGGCGGCGGTCGGCATGAGGGAATTTCACGCCTCGGCCAACCGTGGTGTGGCACAAGACGCGCGGTTGACCCGACTTGGCTTTGCCCCGTTGGAACGGCGCGACACGGACCCCGCGATGGTGGCCGCGCTCAAAGCCGCGGTGGTCGCCGTCAGTTCACCTGCACCCCGTCCACCCAAACCCCGCCCAGCGCGCCGTTGGGCAAAAGATGCAAGAAATCGGCGCGCGTCCCTGCCGCCAGACGGCCAATATCGCTGCGGCCCAGCACCTGCGCGGGCACAGAGGTGGCCATCGCCAAAGCGCGCTCGCGGCTGATCCCTGCCAGATGCCCAACGCGGTCCACCGCCTGCACCAAGGTCAGATCGGCCCCCGCAAGGGTGCCATCTGCCAAGGTCAGCCGCCCTGCGCCTCGCATGATCTGCCGCCCGCCCAGCGTGAAAGACTCCGCAGCGCTGCCCGTCAGCGCCATGCAGTCCGACACCAGAAAAACGCCCTCTGTCTTGGCCGCCAAAGCCACGCGCATCGTCAGGGCATCGACATGAATCCCATCGGCAATCAACCCCGTGACCCCACCCCCGGCCAAAACCGCCCCCACCATGCCCGCCGCGCGGTTGGTCAGTTGCGACATGGCGTTGAACAGATGCGTGGCACAGCGCGCGCCGGCGGCCATGGCCTGTTGCGCCACATTTGCCGTGCAATCGGTATGGCCAAGGCTGACAATCACCCCTGCTTGTGCGAGGGCTGCGATCTGATCCATCCGCACGGATTCAGGCGCAAGGGTGACCATCAGCGCTGGCAAATCCCGCGCAGCGGCCAACAACAGCGCCAGATCGTCGTCGTCCATCGGGCGGATCAGGGCCGCGTCATGGGCCCCCTTGCGGCGCGGGTCAAGGTGCGGCCCCTCGATATGCAAGCCCAGAAAGCCCGCAAGCCCCGCCCGTGCCGCTGCCATTCCGGCTTGGATCACGCGGCGCGTGGTCTCGGGCGTGTCGGTGATCAGCGTGGGCAGGCAGCCTGTGGTGCCAAGCGACGTCTTGGTGCGGCAGATCGCGGCCAGTGCCGCGATATCAGTATCGGCCCCCACCTGCACCCCGCCTGCGCCGTTCACCTGCAAATCCAGAAAACCGGGCACGATCACACCTTCGCCCAGATCGGTCCCCGCGCCTTGCGTGATTGCGCGCACTTTGCCCTGTTCAATCTCCAGCGTGGCACCGGGGTGCAGTTTCTCGCCGTCAAACACGCCAGAGGCGCGAAAGGAGTGGCGGGGCATCACACCGTCTCCGTCACTTTGTGCAGATAGGGCGGGGTGTCGGGGTCAAAGCCGCGACGGCGGGCGAGGGCTTCGACAAAGCTGTAAAAGGCCACAACCCGCAGCAAGGGGGCCAGCAGCGGATGGGTGCATGGCCCTGCGGGCAGGGTGACAGCCCCCTTGGCCGCCGCCCCCGTGATGAAGACATCTGCGCCTTGTGCGGCCAAACGCTCTGCCGTTTGCGCAACCCCAGCCGCTGCGGCATCTTCGACGGCCAGCACCAGCACGGGAAACTGCGCCTGCACGATGGCCGAGGGGCCGTGCAGCACCTCGGCGGCAGAATAGGCTTCGGCATGCAGGCCGCAGGTTTCTTTCAGCTTCAACGCGGCCTCGCAGGCGATGGCAAAGGCTGGCCCTCGGCCAAGAACAAAGGCCTGCGGCGCGCGCACCAGTCGCGCGGCAAGGGGCGACCAATCCAGCATCAGGGCCGTTTCCATCGCCTTGGGCAGATCGCGCAACGCGGCCAAAAGGTCTGCATCCTGCTGCCATTCGGCCACAAGCTGCAGGCCCGCCACAACCGAGGTGACAAAGGTTTTCGTCGCCGCCACCGATTGCTCAACCCCCGCGCCAAGCGGGATGCACTGGGCGCAGGCCATGGCCATCGGGCTGTCGGCAAAATTCGTCACCGCAATTGTCAGCGCCCCACCTTCGCGGCTGGCGCGCATCATCTCGACAATGTCAGGGCTGCGGCCGGATTGCGAAATGCCGATACAGGCCGCACGCGCCACCCGCATCTTGCGCCCGTAGACCGAGGCCACCGAGGGGCCGATGGAGGCCACCGGAATCCCCGTTGTCAATTCAATCGCATATTTCAGATAACTCGCCGCATGATCCGAAGACCCCCGCGCCACCGTCAGGATCATATCGGGATCGGCCGCGCGCAGGGCCTGTGCCGCAGCGGTGATCGCAGGGCCAGAGCCGGCCAAAAGCCGCGCCACCGCCTGCGGAATTTCGGCCACTTCGCGCGCCATATGGGTTGGATGCGTCATGCCGCGCCCCTTTCATGGTCTGCGGAAAGCTTCAGTTCCACCGCAAAATCATAAGCATCGCCGCGGTACAGCGAGCGGGTGAATTCCACCACGCGGCCATTGGCAAGGTATCCGATCCGCTCGATCTTGAGCCCTGCGGTTCCAGCGGCCACGCCCAAAAGCCGCGCATCGCGGTCGGTCAGGTTCGCTGCGGTGATCCGCTGCACCGCCCGCACCGGACGATGGCCCCCTTGTTGCAAGGCCGCATAAAGCGACCCCGTGACCACCGAGGGATCAGGCAAAACCCATGTCGGAAGCGAGGCCCGCTCAATCGCCAGCGGCACCCCGTCGCAGGACCGCACCCGTTCCAACCGCGCCACGCGGTCGCCCGCGCCAAGGCCAAGGGCCATGATCTCTTCCGGGGCAGGGGCATCCAGCGTGCGGGAGATCCAATGCGATTGGCCGGTTTTTCCCCGCCGCGCCATGTCTTCGGTGAAAGAGGTCAGAAGCGACAGCGCCTGTTCCATCCGCTCGACAGGCGGGGCCACAAAAGTGCCAGATCCGCGCCGTTGCACCAGCGTGCCTTGGGCAACAAGCCCCTCGACCGCCTTGCGCACCGTCACACGGCTTAGCCCCGTCATCACCGCCATCTCGCGTTCGGGCGGCAGGCTGTCATGGGGCTTAAGCCGCCCAACCGCCAAGGCATCGCGGATGCGGCGTTGCAGTTGCAAGTAAAGCGGCCCTGCGCCTGTGCTGGCCAATCCTTGGGGGGAAAAGATCGTCTCCATCACCCTGCCTCGCGCGCCAAAAGAAGCGCACCGTCCAGCGCTGTGCCGAGTGCGGCCCGGATCGGGAATTGCCCTGAGAAGATTTGCGCGAAGTGCGGACCTAGGCCGCCAAGGAAGGTGACAGGCAAAGTGCGCCCTGCCTGAAGCACGCCAATCGCCTCGGCGATGTCTGCCTTGGCCCGTGCTATGATCGCCACAGCGGCGGCGTCATCGCCTGCCAAGATGCGCGGGGCAAGGCGGGCGAAATCGGCAGGGCGGGCGGACAGGGAAAAGGCGATGATCCCCTGTGACCCGTCAAATTCGGTGAGCAGGTCTGCCAAAAGCGGGGTCATCGGCGCAAACCCTTCGGCGGCACGCAAAGCGGCTGTCAAAGCAGCGCGGCCAATCCATGCGCCGCTGCCTTCGTCGCCCAGCATCAGGCCCCAGCCGCCAATCTGGCGGATGGTGCCATCGACCCTTGCGCCAAAAACCGACCCCGTGCCAAGGGCTACCACAATCCCGTTATCTTCCCCCAATGCGCCGCGCAGGGCTGTGATCGCATCGGTTTCAATCGCCATACGGGCAAAGGGCAAAGCCCCGCGCAACCGATCAACCACACCCGCCGCATTGGCCCCCGCAAGGCCCAAACCCGCCGCGACCGATGCAGCCACGCCGCCCGCCTGTGCCAAAGCCGCCTCAGCGGCGGCAAGAATATTCTGGACCGATCCGGCAAAATCAGAGGCAATATTGGCAGGCCCTGCCTGTGCCCGCCCAAGGATTCGCCCCTGCGCATCGGCCACAGCCGCGCGACACCCCGTGCCGCCCCCGTCTATCCCTAAGAAAAGCTGCATCTGTGCCCTCCGCCTATGACACTACCAAAATAATACCAAAATGAAAGAACCTTTGTCGATGGTGAGGTTTACCTGCCGATTGTGGTACTTTTGACAAGATGCTTTACAATTGGCCTTGGTTTGGTATCGCTATTGCATGTCAGGGGAATTCGATGACCGAACGACCAACTGAAGCACGCCACCCCCATTCCGACGGGCTTCATGCCCGCGACGGGCAGGTGGTGCTTGGTCAGGTGCTGGCGGCCCAGATCGCGGCGCTGTCGTCCGTTGAACCTGCCATTCCCGCTTTGGAAACTGCTGCGCAGCGTGCAGCTAAGGCTCTGCAATCAGGGCATAAAGTGGCCTACGCTGGTGCGGGTTCGGCAGGGCTTATGGCGCTGGCCGATGCGTTGGAACTGGCGGGAACCTTTGGCATCCCGCCGCAGCAAACCCCTGTTCTGTTTGCCGGTGGCACCGCTGCCCTGTTGCACATGACAGGCGGGGTCGAGGATGATCCGGCCCTTGCCGCGGCTGATCTGCACCAGCACCAGATTGGCGCGGGGGATGTGGTGATCTGCGTTTCTGCCTCGGGCGGTACGCCTTATACTTTGGCGGTGGCCAAGGGGGCCAAGGCTGCGGGGGCCACGGTCATCGGGATTGCAAATGTCCCGCACTCGGCTTTGCTGCTCTGCGCTGATCTTGCCATTTTCTTGGATACGGGGCCGGAAGTGGTGACAGGCTCTACCCGTATGGGGGCGGCGACGGCGCAAAAGGTGGCGCTGAATATGGTATCGGTGCGTTTGGGCATTTTGCTGGGCCATGTGCAGGATGGCTATATGGTCAATGTGATCGCCGACAATGCCAAGCTGGTCGACCGTGCGGCGCGCATTGTTTCTGCGCTGTCAGGGCAGGGGATAGACCACGCCCGCGCCGCCCTAACACAAACCAACGGCGCGGTGAAACCCGCCGTGCTTGTGGCCAAAGGGGCCACGCCGGATCAGGCTGCGCGGCTTTTAAAGGACAGCGGCGGGGTTCTCGGCCCGACCCTCGCTGCGATTTCAGCAACAGGGACCGACTTGCACAGGGAGTAACACATGAAAAAAACCTTTCGCCTGACGCTTTTGGCCAGCACGCTGCTGGCCGGCGCTGCCTATGCCGAAGATGTGACGCTGACGATCGAAAGCTGGCGCAACGATGACCTGACGATCTGGCAAGACAAGCTGATCCCCGCGTTTGAAGCGGGTCATCCCGGCATCAAGGTCGTCTTTTCGCCGACCGCCCCTGCCGAATATAACGCAGCCCTTAACAGCAAGCTGGCGGCAGGCTCTGCCGGTGATCTGATCACTTGCCGCCCCTTCGATGCCTCGCTTGAACTGTACAACCAAGGCAATCTGGCCGATCTGTCGGGCTTGGCGTCGATGGCGAATTTCTCGCCCGTGGCAAAGTCGGCTTGGCAGACCGATGACGGCGCGGCCACCTTCTGCGTGCCGATGGCTTCGGTGATCCACGGCTTTATCTACAACAAAGACGCCTTTGCAGCCCTTGGCCTGACCGTTCCCGCCACGGTGGACGAGTTCTTTGCCGTGCTGGATAAGATCAAGGCAGACGGCACCTATATTCCGATGGCGATGGGCACCAATGACCAGTGGGAAGCCGCGACCATGGGCTATAACAACATCGGCCCGAACTACTGGAAAGGCGAAGAAGGCCGCCTTGCCCTGATCAAGGGCACGCAAAAGCTGACCGATCCGCAGTGGGTAGCGCCCTTTGAGCAACTGGCGCGCTGGAAGGATTACCTAGGCGACGGGTTCGAAGCGCAGACCTATCCTGACAGCCAAAACCTGTTCACCCTTGGCCGTGCGGCGATTTATCCGGCGGGGTCGTGGGAAATCTCGGGCTTTAACACCCAAGCGCAATTCGCCATGGGCGCTTTCCCGCCGCCCGTACAGGCTGCTGGCGACACCTGCTATATCAGCGACCACACCGATATCGCACTGGGCATGAACGCAAAATCGGCCCATGCCGATCAGGCCAAAGCCTTCCTCGAATGGGTCGGGTCCAGCGAGTTTGCCGATCTGTACGCCAACTCTCTGCCCGGGTTCTTCAGCCTGAATTCCACCCCCGTCACCATGACCGACCCGCTGGCACAGGAATTCGTCAGCTGGCGTGACAAGTGCCAATCGACGATCCGCTCGACCTATCAAATCCTCTCGCGCGGCACGCCGAACCTTGAGAATGAAACGTGGAACGCTTCGGCCCAAGTCATCAAAGGGGCCGAAACCCCTGCCGATGCTGGTGCGCGCCTGCAAGCTGGGCTGGACAGCTGGTATAAGCCCGCTCAATAACACCGGTCGGGGGGCCAAGCGCCCCCCGCCTTTTTGGCAAACAAGGGAAGAATGATGGCAAAGGGCAAGCCTATGCGCTGGCATATCGGGGTGTTTTTGGCCCCTGCCGTGCTGGTTTATACCGTCATCATGATCATTCCGCTGTTTGGCACGCTGAACCTGTCTTTGTTCAATGTCACGCAAGCCCGCGAGACGGTCTTTGTGGGGCTTGATAACTTTCGCACCCTGTTTGGCGACCCGCTTTGGGCTGATGCCTTTTGGAACGCCCTGCGCAATAACCTGTGGTTTTTCGTGATCCATATGATCGTGCAAAACCCGATCGGCGTGTTGCTTGCAGCCCTGCTGTCCAGCCCGCGCCTGCGCTTTAGCGCCTTTTACCGCACGGCGATTTTCATCCCCACGATCCTAAGCTTTGTGATCGTGGGCTTTGTGTGGAAGCTGATCTTGTCGCCGATCTGGGGCATAGCTCCGGGACTGCTGGATCTGGTCGGGCTTAAGGCGTTGTTCGCGCCGTGGCTGGGCAAAGAGGACTATGCGCTGACAGCGCTTGCCCTTGTGTCGGTTTGGCAATTTGTCGGCATTCCGATGATGCTGATCTATGCAGCCCTTCTGTCGATTCCCGATGACGTGATCGAAGCGGCAGATATGGACGGCCTGTCCGCTTGGGCGCAGTTTTGGAAGATCAAGCTGCCGCTGATTTTGCCCAGTATCGGGATCATCTCGATCTTGACATTCGTGGGCAATTTTAACGCCTTTGATCTGATCTATGTCGCCCAAGGCGCGTTGGCGGGGCCGGATTTCAGCACCGATATTTTGGGCACGTTTCTGTATCGCACCTTCTTTGGCTTCCAGCTTCAATTGGGCGATCCGCATATGGGGGCGGCGATTGCGACCGCGATGTTTGCGATTATTCTGTTGGGTGTGTGTGTTTATCTGTTCGCCATCCAGACGCGGCTGCGCCGCTATCAGTTCTAGGGGCATGCGATGAGGGCGACCCATCCCGCCAAACGCCAAAGCATCGCCGCCCATGCGGTGCTGTTGACCTATACGCTGATCGCGCTGTTTCCGGTGTTTGTGATTGTCGTCAACAGCTTCAAATCGCGCCGCGCGATCTTTGCCGAACCTTTGATGCCGCCCTTGCCGGGGAATTTTGACCTTGTGGGCTATGCCACGGTGATGAAGCAGGGCGATTTCTTTCAGTATTTCTTGAACTCTATGACCGTCACCTGTGCCAGCCTGTTCTTTGTGCTGCTGTTTGGCGCAATGGCCGCCTTTGCCCTGTCAGAATACCGCTTTCGCGGCAATATGCTGATGGGGTTGTATCTGGCCTTGGGCATTATGATCCCGATCCGGCTGGGCACGGTCGCGATCCTTGAGCTGATGGTGGCATCGGGCTTGGTCAACACGCTGACCTCGCTGGTCTTGGTCTACACGGCCCAAGGCCTGCCCTTGGCGGTGTTTATCCTGTCGGAATTTATGAAAACCGTCTCGGACGATCTGAAAAACGCCGGCCGCATCGACGGGCTGTCGGAATACCGCATCTTTTTCACACTGGTCTTGCCGCTGGTGCGGCCTGCTATGTCAACCGTGGCGGTGTTCACCATGATCCCGATCTGGAATGACCTGTGGTTCCCCCTGATCTTGGCCCCCAGTGAAGAGGTCAAAACCATCACCCTTGGCTCGCAGGTGTTCATCGGCCAATTCGTCACCAACTGGAATGCGGTGCTGTCAGCGCTGTCTTTGGCCATCATTCCGGTCTTGGTGCTTTATCTGATCTTTTCGCGGCAACTGATCCGCGGCATCACGGCGGGGGCGGTGAAATGACGATACGCGTATTGGTGGTAGGTTTGGGGAATATGGGGCGCAGCCATGCGCTGGCCTATCACACAAATCCGGCCTTTCAGATCGTGGGGCTGGTCAACCGGTCTGCCTTGGATTTGCCCGCCGAATTGCGCGCCTACCCCCTAAGTGCCGATTATGCCGAGGCTTTGGCGCGCCTGAAGCCCGACCTTGTCTGCATCGCCACCTATTCCGACAGCCACGCCGATTATGCCGTCGCCGCGATGGAGGCGGGGGCCCATGTGTTCGTCGAAAAGCCCCTTGCCACCACGGTTGCCGATGCCAAGCGCGTGGCCGATTGCGCCAAGCGCACGGGGCGCAAAGTGGTGGTCGGCTACATCCTGCGCCACCACCCCAGCTGGCAACGCCTGATCGCCGAGGCCCGCGCCTTGGGCGGCCCTTACGTCTTTCGCCTAAACCTGAACCAGCAATCCACCGGTGCGACATGGGAGGTGCACAAGGCCCTGATGCAAACCACATCGCCCATCGTTGATTGCGGCGTGCATTATGTCGATGTCATGTGCCAGATCACCGATGCCAAACCGGTCGAGGTGCGCGGCATGGGCCTGCGCTTGTCGCCCGAAATCGCGCCCGATATGTACAATTACGGCCATTTTCAGGTGCTGTTCGACGATGGCAGCCTTGGTTGGTACGAGGCAGGCTGGGGCCCGATGATGTCAGACACCGCGTTTTTTATCAAAGACGTGGTCAGCCCGAAGGGTGCGGTGTCGATCCGTATGCCGGATGATGCCCGTTCCGATGATATCGACACCCACACCAAAACCGCCAAGCTGCGCATCCACCGTGTGGGGCAAGTCACGCAAAACCTTGATATGACAGATGAACCCGACCATCAGGCGCTGTGCGACCGTGAACAGGCCTTTGTCGCCCGCGCCATAGGCGAAGATCTGGACCTTGACCGCCATTTGCAAGACGCGGTGCAATCTCTTGCGATCTGTCTGGCGGCGGATGACAGCGTTCGCCACGGCCACCCCGTCAAATTGTAAGAGGCCACCATGGGCGCGCTGCATCTTTCCAATGTTTCCAAAAGCTTCGGCAAAACCGAGGTCATCAAGGGCCTTGATCTGACAGTGCAGGACGGCGAGTTCTGCGTCTTCGTCGGCCCCTCTGGCTGCGGCAAATCCACGCTGCTCAGAATGATCGCAGGGCTAGAGGATCTCAGCGGCGGCGATGTGGCGCTGGACGGCAAGATCATCAGCACTCTGCCGCCCGCCAAGCGCGAGATCGCGATGGTGTTTCAAACCTACGCGCTGTACCCGCACTTAACCGTGCGCCAAAACATGGGCCTTGCGCTGAAACAGGCAGGCGAGCCGAAAGCAGCGATCGAGGCCGCCGTCACCCGCGCCTCGGCCATGTTGGAACTTGACCCCTATCTGGACAGACGGCCTGCCGAACTGTCGGGCGGCCAGCGCCAGCGTGTGGCCATCGGCCGCGCGATTGTGCGCCGACCCAAACTGTTCTTGTTCGATGAACCCCTGTCAAACCTTGATGCCGCCTTGCGCGTGGCAACCCGCATCGAAATCGCCCGCCTGCACCGCGAGCTTGGGGCGACGATGGTCTATGTCACCCATGATCAGGTCGAGGCGATGACCTTGGCCGACAAAATCGTCGTCCTGCGTGCCGGAGAGGTGGAACAGGTTGGCTCCCCGATGGAGCTGTACAACAACCCCGCCAACACCTTTGTCGCCGGTTTCATCGGCAGCCCGCAGATGAATTTCCTTAAGGCTGAATCCTTAGGCGAACATGCGGCCACCTTGGGCATCCGCCCTGAACATCTGGCCCTGTCCACGCAAAAGGGCGACTTTCCCGCCAAGGTCAGCCATGTCGAAAAACTCGGCGGCGAGACGCTTATCTATGTGCGCCATGACCACCAAGGCCTGTTGACCGTGCGGCTGTTTGGCGAACACGACTTTGCCTATAATGCCGATGTGTTCGTAACCTCCGACCGCACCCGCGCCTTTCGGTTTGACGCAGCCGGAAACCGGCTTCGTTGATGCAAATCAATGCGCGAACTTGGTTGGCCGGATCGGGCACGTCCTACAGGTGCGACGGCAGTTTTTGGGAGGCGCACCACAGTCTTGGCGGCTGGTTGATGGATCAAAGCAGCGCGGGTTTTGGATCACAATAGGTTTCAATCAGAGGGCGCAGGGCCACGCGGGCCTGCAGTTTGGCGGCCATCAGATACATACCCCCGATTTTGCGATGCAAGAACAAGGTTGCGGCAGGGGGAACATGGGCAAGGTCGCGGTCAGACCCTATGGCAAGGCCCATGTCGCGCAGGCGTTCTAGCAGATCACTTTGGCCGAAATCGAATGGGGAGGGTTGGCGCAAGGGGGCCATGGCAACCTCGAACATCGATTGGATCAAGGCTTGGTGATGGGGCGCGGTGGCGGGGCCAAAATAGCCAATACGGATCATGGCATCTCGTGTTGCCGCTGCCCCGCCCTTCAACGCGACCCGCCCAAGTGCACGAAAATCGGCGGCCAGGCTTGGGTCAATGGCCTGCACGGCGCCAAAGTCCAGCAGCACGATGCGACCCGATTGGGGGCAGTAGCGGTAGTTGGCCCAGTTCGGATCGGTCTGCATTGCGCAAAAGAGGAAGATTTCGCGCAGCACAAGGTCAATAAGGGCCGCAGCAACCTGATCGCGCAAAGCTTGCGGCGCGTCGAGAAGACTGTCCAGCGGGGCGCTTTCGATATATCGCATCGCCAGAACTTGGGACGTGCAAAGGGCTGGTTGCAAGTCTGGAACAAGGAACCTGTCGGACCCTGCCAGCAATGCGCCAAACCGTGCCAGATGGCGGGCTTCGGCTTGATAGTCGGCTTCGGCGTGCAATTGCCGCTTGGCCTCGGCCAGAAGGGGCTGCAGGTCTAGTCCACGGGGCACAAGGCCCGGCAGGCGCAACAGGGCGGCGATGTTGTCCACATCGCTGTCGATGCTGTCGCGCACGCCGGGATATTGTACTTTGATTGCCAGATTTTGACCGTCAACCGTTTGCGCCCGATGCACCTGCCCGATCGAGGCAGCGGCAAAGGGGCGAACATCAAACCGTCGAAACCGCGTCATCCAGTCTGGTCCCCATTGGGCGTTCAGAACGGCTTGAAGTTGCTTGGGCGGCATGTGTTTTGCATCATCGCGCAGGTTGGCGAAGATGTGCGAGATCTGCGGCGGCAGGACCACGCCCGTGTCCATCGACAGCATTTGGCCCAGTTTCAGCGCAGCCCCCCGCAAGTGCGACAGCCCTGCCGTCAGCCGCAGGGCATTAGCAGGGGTCATCAAAAGATGAGGAAGATCAGGGCGCTGTCCATTGGCCAATTGCCGTAGACCGCCTGCCAAAACGCCCCCCGCTATCGCTGCAACCACGCCGCCCATGTGAAAAAACCGCGATGACCGCCCCGTTGGCACAGCGGCGGTAGGCTTTGAATCGTCTGCCATCACAGGTCCAATCGCACTTGCGATGCGGGTTTAGATACCCCAAGCCCCGCCAGAAAAGCCGCCGCCGAGCGTTGGATGTCGGCGCGCTGCTCTGCGGGCATTCTTGCCAGCGTTCCATAGGGTAGGGACATGCGCGGGTTGGATTGCAGCGCGCCGGCATTTTCGATCAGGAAATTCCAATACAGGTAGTTGAACGGGCAAGCCTTTGGCCCCAATTTGATCTTGGGATCAAAGGCGCAGCCCTGACAGTAGTCTGACATCCGGTCGATATACGCGCCCGAGGCGGCATAAGGTTTTGACCCTAAGCGCCCGCCATCCGCATGCAGGACCATGCCATGGACATTGGGCAATTCAACCCATTCAAAGGCATCGGCATAGACGGCCAGATACCATTCCTCGATCTGGGCAGGTGCCACACCTACCAGCAGCGCAAAGTTGCCCGTGACCATCAGGCGCTGGATGTGGTGGGCATAAGCGTGGCGTCTGGTTGCGCCGATACATTCTGCCATGCAGTGCATCGCCGTTTCGCCCGTCCAGTACAAAGCGGGAAGGTCGCGGGTGGCCTGCAGGTGGTTAGAGCTTCGATAATCAGGCATTTCCGCCCAATAAATGCCGCGCACAAATTCGCGCCAGCCAAGGATTTGGCGCACGAACCCCTCGACTGCATTGATGGGCGCGTGGCCTGTTTGGTAAGCCACCTCGGCGCGCGCGCAGACCTCGCGCGGTGTCAGCAGGCCAAGGTTGAGGTAGGGAGAAATAAGGCTGTGATACACAAAATCCTCTCCCGTTTTCATCGCGTCTTGATAGGTGCCAAAGCTTGGCAGGCAATGGGTTATGAAATCGTTCAGCGCTGTGAGGGCATCATCGCGGCTGACGGCCCACGCAAAGGGCTCCAGATCGCCGAAGTGGCTGGCAAAGCGGGTTGCGACAAGGGCCAACACCTCGGTCGTGATGGCATCGGGGGCAAAGCGGGCGCGTGGGGGCGGGCGCAGGCCCTTGGGCAGGGCTTTGCGGTTTTCAGCATCAAAGTTCCACTGCCCCCCCTCCGGCCCCTCGGCGCGCATCAAAAGACCGGTGCTGCGGCGCATCTCGCGGTAAAAGAATTCCATGCGGCTGGTTTTCTTGGCCTTGGTTAGGGCCGCAAAATCGGCATGGGTGCAAAAGAAGCGATCATCCTCGCGCACTTCAAGGGGGGCACCTAAATCCCACGCCTGCATCAGCTGCATCGCGCGCCACTCACTGGGTTGGGTCGCTATGACAGAAGTCGGATTGTGTCGCCGCACCGCTTTCGCCAGTTCGCAGCCAAGGTCTTGCAGATTATCGGGGGCGTCCATCTGCACATAATCAACCTGCAAACCTTCGGCCCGCAGTGTGGCTGCAAAGTGGCGCATCGCCGAGAGGACAAGGACGATTTTCTGCTTGTGGTGCGGCACGTTCATCGCTTCGCCCGCCGCCTCTATCATGACAACAACGTCCCGCGTCGGGTCAATGTCGCTTAAAGCTGACAGGCCGCGCGTCAACTGGTCGCCAAAGACAAACCGCATATGACGGGTCATAGGCTGGCCTTTGGTTTGGCAGACTTCGCCACGCTTCGGCAGCGGTCAGAGCAATAGGTGACACGGTCCCAATCGCGTTCCCATTTCTTGCGCCATGCAAAGGGCAGGCCGCAGACCAGACATATCTTGGTCGGAAGGTCGGATTTCTTGCGCATTTTGGGCATTTGGTTGTCCTAAGTCACCTACAGGCGTGCCGTACCCATAATATGGAGCGACTTTTGCGCGCCGCCAGTGAGAGTCTGGCGGGCGGTGAGATTCACGCCGGCCATCGCTTTCAAGCCAAATCAAGCGAAATTCCTTGTCCCATAATGTATAGACAAACATCAAACATAATTTTCATGAGAAAAGGTCCACAAAATGAGGCTTTTGTGGACCTTTATACTCTCATCCCAGATTGAGGAAGGTTTGATCTAAGCGATCCCCTGGACCGATCCCTTTGAGCAAAGAGACCGGTCCAGATGTTTCATCAGAACCCAACCTTAAAGCCCATCGACACGGCAAAGTCGGTGGAGCCTTCGCCAAACTGGGCGATCTGGCCGTCAAGGGTGACTTCCTGGTTGGGGGCCAGCAGATAGCTCATCCCCACTTGTCCCGAGAAGCGCGTGGCGTTCGCGGTGTAGGGGCTTTGGTACGTCGCATTCACCACGTCGTTATAGACATCGAACCCGCTGAGGCTATGCGAGAAGTCATGCTCGACGCCCGCACCGATGCGGTACAGGACGCTGCTCGACAAGGCTCCGCTGACGCGCAGGCCCGCCGTTCCGGTCACCTGATCTTCCGAGAACTCGCCGTAGCTGAGCGGATAGTTGCCCTCGGTTTCGGTATAGTCGGCGCGGCTGGCTTGGGTTGAGGCCACTCCAAGATAGGGGGTCACAGTTGTGCCCGCTCCGACATGTTGACCCCAGCTGACCTCTGCCGCAACACCTGACGCGGTGACGTCGGCGCTGCCGCTGGCGGTGCCGTCGACCGACAAGCCGTCCTCACGGCTGATGTCCGCCGATTGGCTTTGGTACGAGGCCGACAGGCGGGCCTGCAGACCTGTGCCGTCGGCGTGGCTGGCAAAGCCCACAAAGGCCCCGATCATCGGCGTGTTGCCGGTAAACTCGATCCCCGGAAGGCTATCTGCGTTACCGCCAAACTTCAAGAAGCCGCCGACCCGCAGGTTTGCATTCAAGTTGACCGCCCCTGCCAGAGCACCCGCCACTTGGGTGTCACCGCCGTCGATGCCGTAGCTGTCGCCCGCCGTAACCTGCCGCAGCGCGCCGGTCAGACACACGCCGGTGCCCGATGTGGTGGCGCAATCGTAGTGCAGCGCCGCGCGCTGGTTGGCCGCCTCGCGCGTCAGAAGATAGTGCTGCGGCTCGACAAAGTCGGTGCCAAAGTTCCAAATGCGCAGATCCCACGCATCCGGCTCGATCGCATCGGTGATACGGCCCAGAACACCAGCGCCCTCTTTCATATCGAAGGCGTCGTTTTCGTTGGTCATCTGGCCGGCGCTGACACCGGTGATCACGCTGGCGTAGACATGCGTTGCCACATCCGCGCTATCATCCGTACGATAGTCGCCAATAGCAATGGCCCCAACCGTCATTTGGTCATCGCCTTGGCCGTCGATCACATTCAGTTGGCCGTAATGATCGGTCGTGTCCAAGATGATGGCGTAGTTTTCTGGCAAAACACCGGAATAGACCAGACCCCCTGTCGGGTCGCCATCCGCCAAGGAACCTTGCACGTTCGCGAGGCCCACCAAGGTACCGCCAGCGTTGTGGATGCCATACCCGTCATACACAGACCGAGTGGGGACCTGCGGGACGTAGGGTGAACCTGTACCTTCCTGAATGCTGCCGAGGTTTAAGATACCGGTGACAGTGGCCCCGGCCAAGATCTCGATGCCGTCGCCACCCAAGCCGCCCGCATTGTCATCGCCGCCCGAGATCACTGCGTCTTCATAGTTGTAGATCGTGTCTACCGCGCCTCCGGCCTGCACAGAAATACCTGCGCCGCCTTGGCCACCGATGCCGTCGCCGCCTTCGATCGACCAGAAGTTATCGATCCTATCCACGCCAGCGGAGCCCGAAACCTCAATCCCCGCGCCGCCCATGGCCCCTTCACCACCCGCCGCGCCGCCAGAGATCGTACCGTCGTTCCAGACAGAGTTCTCCAGCCCGAAGAACTCAATACCAGCACCGCCGGCCCCATAGGCACCGTAAAGCGACGGTGCGGGATAGTTTCCAGCCGACGAACCACTTCCCGCAACGCGGGCGTTCGAGCCAGTCGCGCCGCCCTTTCCAGACGTGCCCCCGCCAGTACCACCTGCGCCACCGATACCGCCAACAGCGCCGCCGTTGCCGCCGTCACCGCCGTCGCCATCGTCTTGTGCGCCCGATTGGGCCCCGCCGTTGCCGCCGTTGCCGCCGTTACCGCCGACAGCCCCCGTACCGCCATCGCCGCCCGTACCGCCGTCACCACCGCTCGACGTTCCACCATTGGGTTGATACCCGTCTCCGCCCCTGCCGCCATCGCCGCCGGTTGCCGTGTTGGCACCGTCGGTTCCATCGGCACCAGCGGTGCCGCCCGTGCCACCTGTACCGGCAGCACCGCCAAGACCGTCGTCGCCTGCTACACCAGCGGAGCCGCCATCACCGCCGTTCCCGCCCGGTAAGGTGACGCTGTCGCCGGTGGCGCCGTCGCCGCCTTTGCCGCCATTGCCTGCACTATTCCCGTTGCCGCCGTCACCGCCATTGCCGTTCGCGCCTGCAACCGCCCCTGCGCCACCGGCCAAACCGCCATTACCGCCTTTACCGCCCGCGCCGCCATCGCCGCCCGCGCCGCCATTCCCACCATCAAAGCCAGGCGCGCCCGGGACACTGCCATCCGGACCATCAGCGCCGTTGCCGCCCGTCCCGCCATTCGCGCCATCGCCACCGGAACCGGCATTTCCGCCATTCGAGTTCGCGCCGTCGGTGCCAGAGATGCCACCGGCTTTGCCGCCCGCAGCCCCACCGCCGCCGTTACCGCCCTTGCCGCCGGCACCGCCTGTCCCTCCATTGCCGCCAGCAATGGTATTGTCGCCGCCATCTGCACCGTTGCCGCCATTTGCACCATTACCGGCCACACCCGCAGCGCCGCCATTCCCGTCAGCGCCAGTCGCGCCAGCCGCCGCAGAACCGGCGCCCTTGCCACCTAAGCCACCCGCGCCACCATTGCCGCCAGCGCCGGCGTTGCCGCCACTGCCACCAGCCCCGCCAGCATAGCCGGCTTTGGACCCATCGCCACCCGCTGCGCCATTGCCGCCATTGCCGCCAATGGCACCATTGCTGCCATTGCCACCAGCGCCGCCAGCGGAGTCAAGGCCGGCCACCGCACCGGCGCCACCTGCAGCCCCACCCAGGGCGCCTGCACCACCCATGCCGCCATCGCCACCAATGCCGCCGGCCGTACCATTGCCACCATCACCGCCGGAACCACCGTTTGGTCCGGCCGATAAGCCATCGGACCCGTTAATGCCGTTCAGCGCGTCACCGCCTGCGCCACCGGCGCCTGCAGCCCCGGCATTACCGCCGTTCCCATTCGCAGAATTGGTCGACTGGCCGCCCGCGCCGCCTGCGCCGGCGTTACCGCCCATGCCACCCGTGCCACCCTGGGTGCCACTTGCAATACCCTTACCGCCCAAACCGCCAGAACCGCCAAGGCCACCAGCCCCCGCCGCGCCATAAACCGACGCCCCGCCGACCCCGCCCGCACCACCGCTGCCGCCAGTACCGCCGTTTACCATATCGACAGCGGCGTTGTACGTCGTGGTGCCATCAGCACCCTTGTTGCCATAGACACCGCCCATGCCGCCCGTGCCACCGGTGATATTGCCAGAGTTGTGGATGCTCAGTCGTGCGCCCGAAATGCCGGCACCGCCCTTACCACCCGCACCACCGCGGCCGCCCGAACCACCGTACCCATAGGTTTGCACACTCGCATCGCTATCCGCACCGGTTCCGCCCAAGCCACCTGCACCGCCCAGCCCGCCAATGCCGCCAACGATTGACACTTCTGAAACGGTGATCTGTGAGTCTGTATAATACAAAGCAGAGTCACCTTGCGCGCCGGCACCGCCTTGGCCCCCGGCACCACCATTGCCACCATACCCTGCATTGCCGCCGGTCCCGCCGTTGCCGCCCGCGCCGGCTGCACCGCCCACACCCGCATTGCCCGCGCCGCCGAGGCCGCCGCTACCGCCGTTACCCCCATTGGACCCCGAAGCGTTTTGGCCGGCCTCACCCGCGCCTCCAAACCCGCCGATCGCACCGAGGGCGTCGACAGTTTGGCTTACCGGTTGAAGCGGGACAACGCTGGCATCTTCGCGCGCCTGCGCCGGAAGGGCCGCGAAAGTCACCGAAAAGGCTGAAGCCAAAGCAACAATCGATACAGAACTGCGGATGGAATGTCCGAACGTGATAACTTTTGAATATCTATGCTCAGAACCAAATGAAACACGTCCGTCAGCGTTGCGGTTCGCCCGAAAGTCTGGAGCCATTGTCTTCGTCCTTTATTGTGCGCCCAAAGGGTCAGATCTCACTAGGTGGCGGATGCCACAAAGAATCTAACGTGAGGGTACATGACTCAATAAATTTCTGTCTAGCGCAAAAGTATAAATCGATTTGCGAAAGAGTATTTCTTCAGACGCATTGGTGATCTGGCCCAATGCAGGGTAAATTATCCAGAAAAGATCGGTTTTACAAACGGATAGCCAATTAAAACCAGCAGTCAAAAGGACCCAGCGGGCTGAATCCTATTCTTTAGTGTAACTATTGATCACCAGACCAGATTAAGAAATGCACGCGATCCGATCCGATTCAGACCGCCGTCAATCATGTACTGCAAGTTATAGTTGTGCTGCAGGCAATACATGATCGCCCAACTCAAGACCTCTGCCCGCAGCTTTTCGCCCGCTTCGGAAAGATCAAGATACTCAAAACCCTCCTTCCGACGCCAAACAAGAATGGCATTCACATCGTTCGGCCGCATCCAACCGGGAATGTCGGTATTGGCAAGCCAAACACATTTGAAAGTCTTGCACGGATCTTCCGGATGATTCCCGTAGATGGAACATTTCCCAGCATCCAGAAAGTGGCAGGGGCGACCTTTCCAAAACGGCCTGCCATAGGCTGCGCCTTGTAAATACCCGTCGCAACATTTGCTGCAATCACCACAAACGCGGGTCGGAACGGGGATAGCTTTTTCGGTCATGGTGTCACTTGGGTTAGGGCCGGGATGATATCTTGAGCTTAACGTTATCTTTAGGGCACACGGAAGACCATTAAACTGCCAAAGACATTTAAAAATGGCAACCCCTTCAGAGACAGGGCACAGCGCATCCGGAATGGCCTTTTCGCACGGGCCTGCGGCGACATGGCTCGTATCAAACAGACGACCACTTCAGTCGGGGGGCTGCCGCCCGTTCTGGTTCGCGAAGTGGCGACAGGAAGGCTGCGATTATCCTGGCCAAAATTGCCCTGAGGTCGTCAGCGGAAACCAAAAAACCGCGATTTTAGAACCACGCGCAAAGTTTCCCAGACCTTGCAAATCATCCGATGACGGAGAACTCTGCAGCGGGTGTGTGTTAATAAATAATGTATTATAAATCAGGCACTTGAAACTTTCGCTTCTCCCTTCGATCCAAGACATACAAGGCCAAGGTTTGCGTGAAGATGATGCCTTAGACCGTCTATTTGTGACTGAATCAACACTACCTCAAACTCATATGCCGCGGGTGTAGTTTCCACCCCTTTCCAGCACGCTCAGCAAAGGACCAAGATGATTTTCGTATTGGCGCCATTTTTGCACCGAACTTAGATAGACTGGACTGCGCACCTGCGTGACACTGGCCGTGCGAACACGGCGTTTGGCTGTGTGAAACGACAAGCAAGCATCATCCCATTTGAGCCCACAGTAGTCTAGTATAGCGCGGCTTTCGGTTTCTGGAGCCTCGACGAGAGCTTCATATTGAACCGTATAAAACGAATTCTGCGGCAAAACTCGGCCCCAGTGCGCCATGATCCGGCTGTAGGCGTTGAAGTAACGGCCCAATTCGATCTGATCATAGGTGTGGTATTGACTGCGTTCGAACAGACGCGTGAAGCACGAAACGCACGTATCGACGGCATCGCGCGCAACATGAATGATACGTGCATTCGGCAGCAGCGCGTGGATCAATCCCAACATGAAAAAGTTCGCGGGCATCTTGTCGGTAATTCTGGGTGAACCCGGCGCATGGGAATTAAGCCGTTCAACATAGCCGGTGATTCTTTGCGCGATTGGTTCGGCCAGACCGCCCAACAGTTCCGCAAGCTGCGCGACCGCGGCCTCGGAATCGGTCGGAAACAGCGTTTGAATATGGTTCAATTCTCCGGCCCCGAACACAAGGGGATGGTTGGCGATAATCGATTCGGTCAACGTGGTGCCCGATCGCGGCATCCCCAGCACAAAGATTGGTTGTGCAGAATGGTTCGCCGACTGCCGAAGTTTGGCAATCAAATCACGGTCAAACATTGCAATCAGCGCATCCACTTTTCGGTCATGCGCATCTGCATCGTAGGTGAGCATAGACCTTTTTAACCGACCTCCAATTTCGAAGTGCTCGAACGCGTCATCATGGCGGTTCGTATCTTCATAGCATTTTGCCAAACTGTAATGGACGGCGATGGCTTTGGGCTTTAAAAACTTGTCGGCATCTGCCGCCAAGGATTCAAGCTGCGCAATGTGAGGGTCGCCGGGCTTAATCTTATCGATGCGCACGCTGGAAAACAGCGCATCGATCGAGCCGGGCTTCAAAGCAGCCACACGGGCAAAATCCACCTTCGCCAACTCCATATCGCCGTTTTCCATGTGCAGATAGCCACGAGACAGCAAAGCCGGAGTGAAATCCGGGTTGATCGACAAAGCGCGTTCCAAATGCGCAAAGGCGTGAGTCACATTGCCCAAATCGGCTTCGAAATGGCCCATTTGCTGAAACGCATAGGCAAGGTCAGGCGCCAGATCAGCAGCCTTTCGGGCCTGATCAAGCGCCAGCGCAGGGTGATTTTTCTTCTGATAAACCTCGGCAAGCCCCAGGATGGCCTCAGCCATGCTGGGGTTAAGCTCAATCGCCTTGTTGAACGCAAGTTCTGCCAAATTGAGTTCATCGACTTGCAAGAAAGCGCGGCCCATGGTGCGGTGAAGCTCCGCATTTTGGGGCGTCTTTCTGATTTGCGCCGACACGACCTTGATCGCCTCGCGCGGGCGTTCGCAGTCTAGCAGCAAACTGGCCAGATTGCCGATAGCTTCGCCATGGTTGGGGTCGATCTCAAGGATGCGCCGCAAATGGGCCTCGGCTGCGGCCTCGTCCCCCCTTTTGCGCAGAATGCTGGCGATATTGTTGATCGCGGACGGCATGTTCGGCGCAAGCTCCAGCGCCCGTTTTTGTGCGCCAAAAGCCCCATCCAGATCGCCGCAATCATAAAGCGCGATCCCCAAATTGCTGTGGGCCAAGGCCAACCCGGGGGCCAGTCTGACCGCCCTGCGACCCACAGCCGCCGCCGTGGTGGCATCGCCGCTTATCCGCGTCATCTCGCACAAATTGGCCAGCATCTGGCCGCTTTTCGGCGCAAAGCTGATCGCTTTTTGCAATAAGGTGATGCCCCCAGCCAAATCGCCACGGCGTTGTGTGACGATGGCCAAGATATGCAGCGCATCAGGATTTTCTGGCAATACCCGCAAGATCGACTGGCAAACTTTCGCGGCATCGTCCAGATCGCCCTTTCCCAACGCTTTTAAGGCCCGATCTACGGCGGCCGATAGAGGCAGCCGAGATTTGGTTTGTGTTGCGTTTTCCACCACAGGTCCCACAAATTTTTGCGCGCCCTGCAAAGAGCGCGGCATGCATGTTCACGACAAGCCATCGCCGAATGGCCGTTTCGCGCTTTGGATGTTTTTGCAAACTCAACGCGGCACAGGCATAGTTCGTTACAGTCTGACAAGGTCAAGTGTAAAGTCATGGGTGTGAGATTTTAAATCCTCATTTGACACTTAAGAAAATCAAAAGTGGTAAATATATTACTTTAGAAAAAGTCAATATAAACTATAGAAAAGTGAACGTACACAAAAAACAACCTGACAAAAATTTGATAATGTTTAGAAAGCTTGTGATTTCAACTGAGGGGCGACAACACAATGAAAACGCATGCGCAGATTCGTCCATTCGGTGGACGGTTGATTAAGTGGAAGGGCCGGGTGGCAAGCATCGCACCGGCATTGGCGTCTGTGTCGGTGGTTGCCTTGTTGGCAACCGGGGCCGTCGGTCAAACCGTCATTGATACGGCCTTGACCGGCGAGCAGGAGATCACGCTTGATGAAGATGTCACGGTCACAGCCGACGGCGCGATCTCGGTATATACCAGCAGCGGCCTTGCCGATTTGTACATCGATGCTGCGGATTACAGCAGTGTTGTGACCAACAACGGGCTGATTGAACTTTCGCAAACTTCGGCCAGCTCGCCGGCGGGCATCTGGTTGGCCGGCAATCTTACCGGTGGGTCGATCCTCAACAACGGCGAGATTACCGTTGAGGTGTACAACTCCTCTTCTGCGTCAGCGACCGGTATATATGTCAGCGGCGATGTCACGGGCAATATCGCGAACGCCGGTACGATCGATGTTTACGCAGAAGCGAGTTCCTCCTCGTCTGCGTGGGCCTATGGGATTGATGTGTCGGGCAGCTTGTCTGGGGTTATTGCCAATTCGGGTGATATCACGGTCGAAGCCAAGGCATATGGCAGCAGCTCGTCGGCTTACACCTATGCTTATGGCTATGGCATTCGTGTCGGACATGGCGTCGGTGTAGACGGCGAAGTTGTGAATAGCGGCAGCATCGAGGTCTCGGCGCAAGCGTTCGGTTCGGCCGACGCCTCCGCCTACGGTATTGCTATTTTAGAAGATTTAGACGGGACAATCACGAACTCCGGTGATATTGTTGCTTCTGCCACAGCTTTTTACAATCACGCCGACGCTCATGCCGATGGTATCCGCATAATCGGTGACGTAAACGGGTCCATCATCAATAGCGGTTCAATATCCGCATCGGCTGACAACCCATACGAAACTGCACTGGCCTATGGGATACAGATTGAAGGTGTCTTGAACGGCACGATTGACAGCAGTGGCACGATTTCAGCAACAGCGCAAAGCACCACCGACGATGCCTCCGCATGGGGGATTTATGTTGACGGTGTTGGGGCTGAAGGGCTGATCGATGTTTCGGGCCTGATCGAGGTAAAGGCCATCACAGAAGGCGACGGCCCGACAGCCTATGGGATCATGATCAACGGTGAATTGACCGGAACAATCGACACCAGCGGCACGATTTCGGCGACGGCGGAATCGACTTACTCTGACGCCTCTGCCTATGGCATTTATGCCAGGACCGTGGGTGCTGAGGGTCAGATCAATGTGTCAGGCCTGATCGAGGCGAAGGCGTCGGCAGACAGCAGCTACGCGGATGCCTATGCAATCTATGTCCGCAATGATGGGGCAGGTATGGCCGGTGACATCGTTGTGTCCG